>JBCDIO010000258.1:0-5716 GCA_038748815.1 Bacteroidota bacterium | reverse complement strand
TTTTCATCCAAGATCAGGGTTACGATACGCATCTGATCTACATCGAAGGTAGGGGAAATGTACACCGAACCAAATTCGTAATTGTAGGTTTCTCCTGCTTGCAAGTTACTGGGAAGACTACCCGGAACCCCATCAAAACCACCAACTAACTCCCGACCCACATGATTGTAGACCATTACATCAGAGGATACCGGAGAAGGTAAATTTTCAAACCCGCCCATGGGGCCATTCACGCCACCGGAATATACATTCGCTTGTTCGTATCCGCTGCCGCTGCCCGTCACTCCATTTTCAACTAAGACCACAGAGAGTCTATACGCACCAGAACTGGTCTGGCTAGCCGTAGCACTAGATCGAATAGTGGCTAACCGTGTTTCCGCATCAAAGGCTACAAAACTCTCTAAGGTGGCTGGTGGAGTCATCGCGATACGCTGCAAGAACTTTTCCTCTAAA
This sequence comes from Bacteroidota bacterium, assembly GCA_038748815.1. Lineage (GTDB taxonomy): Bacteria > Bacteroidota > Bacteroidia > Chitinophagales > Saprospiraceae > JBCDIO01. The sequence goes on along the minus strand of JBCDIO010000258.1, from coordinate 5,263 downwards.
TCTTCAATGACTACAAAATCAGTGTTCTCCGTCCGCTCGATGGACATGCCTGGAAAGTAAGGCATACCTAGGCCAGTATTGTAATCCGTATTTTCCATTGGATCCGAATTGTGTACTGCAATGGGAATGAAACGATCGGGGAACAGCTCTTTTAGTTGTTCAATGAAGACTTCACCCCTGGGACACCAACCACACCAGGTGCCGGTACCTTCTTCGAAGACAACCTTACGACCAGGAGCAAACTGAATGCCTTCCACCGATTGGATAAGGCTGTTATTGGCAATGTTTTCATCCTGGCCTCCATTGATATTCACGAGGCTTACCGTCACTTCATTACTGCCCTGATCAACGGGTATTAATGCCTCATGTAAGAATGTCAGCTCCTCCTGAAAAGCAAGATCCAACCCGCTAAAATTCATCGTTTCGGATTGCCCATCGCTTTCCCAGATAAGATCAAAAGAATTAATGTTGTCAAATCCAACATTGCGTACGGTCCCCGCCAGTTCTAATTCTGAGCCAGTAACGGCGATGTTCTTTAGATCGATAGTGGTTAAGGCGCCGTCAAGATCAGTAGTAATCACTGGCGTATAGGTCCAGGCAATATCATCTACAAAAGCGACGATCTCATTTCCGTAGGTAATATTACTAGCCAACGTTAAGCCAGCAATGGTATTCTCAGCATTGTTAACGGTACCGACGGACTCGCCATTGAGCAGCAGTGTCCACTGATTGAGCGTCAGATCTGCCTGTAATTGTATGCTTTGCCATTCTTCTTGATTGTAATTACCAACATCACCATTAAATACAAAAACCCCGCTAGAGTAAAAATCCAAGTATACCTGGTCTACGTTGGGAGAAAAAGCATCGTGTAAAAAGCCAATAGAAATTCCACCAATGGCGGGAATTTTTACCTTAAGTCCGATTTCTACTGCACCTGTTTCGAATACTTCTCCAAAGGGAAGGTAGGCCGATTTGATTCCGAACCCGCCGTCTCCTTGAATCTTAATGGACTGTTCACCACTGCTGGCATCTTCGGAGGTGACAACCAGGTCTTCTGCGGCACCTCCGTTGCCAAATAAGGTGGTCCAATCTGTTGAAACCTCGGATAGGTAACTGCCCTCGGCATAGGTTTCAAAGTCATCGAGAAAAGAACTTTGACCGAAGGTGGTAAGGGCTAAAGCCGAAGCGGTAAAAACAAGTAACATTCGCATGCTCATAGTGCTGAATTTGTGGTTATCCCTCTGAAGGGATAGTATATTGATTTGGTTAGGGAATCCTAAGAGTGGATTCTATCTACCTATTCTACCCGGGCAGGAAAAATGTTACAGCAGTAGTTCATTTTTTTCAAACGGATCCATAAATCAGGTACATCAACCCCGCTTGTCGGCCCATTGATCATAAGAATACAGCATATTGGGGGTTCCGGAATCGATTACTTCCTACCTTCGTACCAAATACTGGTCACAGGTTACTTGAGAAAACCATCATACAGAAAATTCGTACGCAATGAGCTCACCAGTACTGGGAAGCCTAAATAGGAAAGCTTCTGGGGCAGTTATCGTACACGCGCCCGGACGTATAAACCTCATTGGTGATCATACCGATTACCAGGATGGCTTTGTATTACCGGCTGCCGTTGAGCATGTGTTAGAAGTACACTTGCAAAAAAATGGTTCTCCCAACTTGGTAAACTTAAAGGCGTCCGATCTCGGAGAGACTTACTCTTTTGAACTTACCGATTACAGCGCAACGGATAAAGGATGGCCTAATTATATCATGGGGGTTATCTATGAATTACAAAAACTAGGTGCCACCATACAAGGCTTCGATGCTCACTTCACGAGCGCTATTCCTATGGGGGCGGGGATGAGTTCTTCGGCGGCTCTGGAATGTGGATTTGCCCTCGCGCTCAATGCATTGTACGATCTGGACCTCGATCACGAGTCCTTAATTCAGGCTTCTCAGCGGGCCGAACATCACTTTGTGGGTACGAAATGTGGAATCATGGACCAATTCGCCAGCATGATGGGAAAGAAAGATCAGGTCATGCGTTTAGACTGCCGAAATCTGGACTTCGATTATTTTCCGTGTGCACTAGGTGACTATCAATTGCTTCTCCTGAATTCCAATGTTACCCATTCTCTAGCTTCCTCTGCCTACAACACCCGTAGGGAAGAAAGTGAAGAAGGGGTTAGGTATTTGCAAAAGGAGTTCCCCAGAATAAAAAACTTGCGGGATATTCCTTTGGACCAATTACTGCAGGTTAAAGAAAAACTGCCAGAACGGCTGTTTCGGCGTTGCCACCATGTCGTTTCGGAAAACCAACGCGTTCTAATGGCTACCCACGCTTTATTAAATCAGGATTTTGTAACCCTGGGCCGCTTGATGTACCAATCTCATAGGAGCCTGCAAGAAGACTACGAAGTAAGTTGCCCGGAGCTAGACTTTCTGGTAGAGCAGACGCGGAAGCACGCCGATATTCTGGGTAGCAGAATGATGGGAGGTGGCTTTGGTGGATGTACCATCAATCTAATTGCCAAAGATAGAGTCGAAGATTTGGTACATGAAATAAGGAAAAACTATCAGAATCAGTTTGGGATGGAGCTTAGCCCCATAGCAGTAACGATAGGGAATGGGGCACAGGTCATTGATAAATCATAAGTATCCGATGCATGTTAGATCTTACGAATGATCCACACCGCCGGTATAATCCCTTGACGGGAGAATGGGTTCTGGTGTCCCCACACCGTACGAAACGTCCTTGGCAAGGTAAGTCAGAGCCGATCGCCAATGCAAAACGGTCTTCGTACGATCCGAATTGTTACCTCTGTCCCGGTAATACCCGAGCGGGGGGACAACAAAATCCAAATTATACGGACACATTTATTTTCACGAATGATTATGCGGCTTTATTGCCACAGGGCAGTAGCGATACATATACGAAAGGACTCCTCGTCGCGGAGGGGGAGCAAGGTATTTGTCGGGTTGTCTGTTTCTCTCCGGATCATTCTTTAATACTTCCAGATATGGACGTAAAAGATATTGTCAAAGTGGTCGACCTATGGCAGGTAGAATACCTCGAATTAGGTGCTAAAGACTTTATCAACTATGTACAAATCTTTGAAAATAAGGGTGCAATGATGGGCTGCAGCAATCCCCATCCCCATGGCCAAATCTGGGCACAGCGTTCTATTCCGCAGGAGGTACAAAAGAGAACTACCCAGCAGCTTCAATATTGGATGAATACAGGACAGAGCCTTTTGTCCGATTATGTGCAACAGGAATTAGAGGAACGGGAACGAATCGTTTCTGAGAATGCGGATTTTGTAGCGTTGGTGCCTTTTTGGGCAGTTTGGCCCTATGAGGTCATGATCATTCCCAAGCGGCATATTCAGCACATTGGGCAAATGACCGATGTAGAGAAATACAATTACGCCTCCATTCTTAAAGATCTTACCCAACGCTACGATCGGGTATTTGATACGCCGTTTCCTTATTCGTCGGGTATTCACCAGAGTCCAACCGATAGCCAGAAACATCCGGAGTGGCATTTTCATATGACTTTTTATCCGCCACTATTGCGTTCGGCTACGGTAAAGAAGTTTATGGTGGGTTACGAGATGTTTGCTAATCCACAGCGGGACATTACTGCCGAGATGGCTGCTTCTACCCTGCGAGCTCTGGGGTAAAAAGAGTAAGAATGGCAATCAATGTAGCAGGCGGTTTTCGATTATTCGAAAACCGCCCGTTTTATCATAATTCCTTTCTAAAAATTGTTTTACTGGTATTGATCAAGAAGGGCTTGTTGAGCCTTAATGGCCGCCAGGAATTCCTTTTTCAACCGGGCTGCCAAATCTGCCACTGGGATACTATCCTGGATAGTAGCCACGCCTTGTCCGGCCGACCAAATGGTTTTCCAGGCCTTTGCTTCTGCCTCTGCCGCATCTAATTCTTTACCAAAGTCAACTCTAGCCTTCATTTCCCATAACTCTTTGGTGATGCCCATTGCTTCGAGGCTAGGCCGTAAAAAGTTGGCGTTTACTCCGGAAACCGCGGCGGTGTAGACAATGTCTCTGGTACCACTTTCAATGATCATATTGCGGTAGCCTTCGCTGGCCTTACTTTCATCGGTATTGATGAATCGGGTACCCATGTAGGCCAAATCAGCTCCCATTTGCATGGCCGAAGCAATATCTTGTCCAGTACTCATGGCTCCGCTGAGCAGAATGGTGCCATCAAACATGTTCCGTACTTCTTGGATGAAGGGCATGGGGTTGAGGGTGCCGGCGTGACCACCCGCTCCGGCGGCTACACAAATGAGTCCGTCTACTCCCGCAGCCACGGCTTTAGCCGCATGGCGCAAATTAATAACGTCGTGGAAGACTAATCCACCGTAACTATGCACCGCCTCCACAAGTTCATTGACCGCACCAAGAGAGGTGATGATAATGGGCACTTTATGCTGGACACAGACTTCCAAGTCGGCTTGCAATCGTGGATTACTATGGTGAACGATCAGATTAACACCATAGGGCGCGGCTGGTTTTCCATTGGCTTGTGTGTAACCTTCTAGGGCGTGCTCAATCTCGGTGAGCCACTCGCTAAATCCTTCGGTAGTCCGCTGATTGAGAGCTGGGAAGGTTCCTACGATCCCATTCTTACAGGTTTCGATGACCAGATCAGGGCCAGAAATTAGAAACATTGGAGCAGCAACTGCCGGGATTTGCAGGTTCTGCATGAAAGGATGTTTGTTCTTCATCGTCGATACGTACTTTCAGAATGGGTTCAAAAATGGTTCTGCCCGCTTTTTTGCAAGAAAGCAGATACAAGCTCTACCAGTTATCGGTAGAATCCGTAAAATATGATGATGATATACAGGTGTGAAGTTCAGTCTAGGCATAAAAGAAGCCCGGAAATCATGTACCTAACGGAAGCGAAGTCGAAGGGTTCACCAATTCGATGAAACACCAAAGCAAGGCTTTCCAGTTGAATAGTAGAAAGGTATCAAGAAATCAGGAACTCGCCAAAGAAATATCGTATGCCTTCTTGGATTTTACCGGCGCAATTAACCTACTGTTTATCCATCGCAAGCCGAAAGCCAATCATATCGTTTAGTCCCATATCCGCATCATACCACATTCTATTGACCACTCGGCATTTGGATTCCCCTATGATCCAGGCACCACCACGTACGATTTTGCGTTCTGGTTTTTCGCCAGCTAGCCAGACAGAACCATCGGTAGGTGCTCCCTCATAACTGTCA
>JBCDIO010000257.1:0-5717 GCA_038748815.1 Bacteroidota bacterium | reverse complement strand
GGGTAGGTAGTACGGATAACGGCCGGGACAGTAAAAGTAAACGCCTCGGTGTCAAATTATTCGGTGGCCAAGCGGCCAAAGCAGGAAACATCATCGTACGTCAGCGTGGAACCAAATTCCACCCTGGTGATAACGTATATATGGGTAAAGATTTTACCCTACACGCCAAAGTGGACGGTACCGTCACTTTCCGCAAAACGCGTAAAAACCGTACTTTCGTTAGTATCCTTCCAGAAGGAGGATCTGACCAAGCCGTTGCCAGTGCACCCGTTGCTGCTCCATCTGTAGCTGCAGTTGCCGCTCCTCCGGTTGTTGAGACCGTAGTAGCTGAACCGGAGGCACCAGTGGTTGAAGAAAAGAAGGTAGAAGAAAAAGCACCAAAGGCGAAAAGTGAAAAGAAGGCTACCAAGTCTGAAAAAATTACCTTACCTTCCGGGAAGAAAATCAAGCAAGACGATCTTAAAGTCGTCGAAGGAATCGGTCCAAAAATCGAAGGTTTGTTGAACGACGCCGGTATTACTACCTGGGCAGATTTAGCAAACGCCGCGCTTGATAAAGTTCAAGGGATTTTGGACGAAGCCGGTCCTCGTTACCGGATGCACAATCCAGCTACCTGGGCAAAGCAAGCTGAACTAGCAAGTAAAGCTCAGTGGCAAGAATTAGAAGACTACCAAGATCACTTGAAAGGAGGGAAAGAACCCGACGCAGAATAACTAATCGAAATAGTTTTAGTTTTCATAGCTTTATATTTGGGCCCTGCCGTTTGTCGGCAGGGTTTTTTCATATCCCTAATTATAAAACTACTACTAGTCGGCTACACACGCTCGAAAGAACTAGCCATCACCCAGCCTTCTTCCCCAGAGTTTAACTGTACTTTAAACCAAGTCTCTTTTTCTTCCAGAATTTCTACCCGGCTGCCGGGGTATACTCGCCGCAATGCCGGACTCCGTTCCGCAGGAGCACTTTGCAACGAAATATTTTCCTCCATAATAATTCCAAGATCCGAAAGTGTTCGCGCGTTCTTCTGCGCACTTACCCCAGTGACCAGAGGCAGTAAAGCCAGCGCAAAAGCGATACTTCCTCCAAGGAAGCCCCATTTGCGCTGGCTCCTTTCCTTCCCCATCTGCCATAAAACCAAACCAGCTCCAGAGAGCCAAAACAGAGCAATCGCTAAGCCAAACCAAGCACTTATCGATAAACGATATTGCCAGTTTTTCCACCATAATTCTAAGAAGAAAACCGGAGCTGGAGCAACCTCTTCCTTCACTTCCAAGCGAACCATACTTAGGTTTTGCCGACATTCTGCGTGGTAAGGCTCGAGTTTTAGAGCCCGTTCGTAAGCCAGGATCGCTTGCGGCAACGCTCCATTTTGATAATGTGCATTCCCAAGGTTATAATAAAGATCGGACGAATACTGACCACTCTCTAAAATGGCTTCGTATTGCTGAATCGCCTTGGAGAAATCTCCTTTTTCAAAAGCTTGGTTTCCCTGATCAAATACTACCGCTGCGGTTTGGGCAGAAGCCAAAGAAATAGATGCCACTGCCCAAAGCGTGCAAAGCAATCGAATCAACTTACTGGTCTTCATTATCTTCTTCATTGGTCTCGTTCTCGGTAGATTTACCAAATTCAATAGGTGCTTCCAAATTAGTAGCTTCCTCTTCTGGTTCACCCGGACTAGCGTCTGGCGGCGGAGGGACCACTATTCTGGGCGTAAACAAATCGGCTAGATTACGGGGGCGACTTTCAGTCTCCCAACGAAAACCGGCAAATTGTAAGCCTTTATGATCCGCTTTTTCCATAGGCCAGAATTTACCCTCCGGAGCATTAAGGAAAAGAATACGTTCTACCTCATTATTCCCAACATACAGGGTCATTTCGCTACATGCAGTCTGGTTAACCCCAAGATAAGCGTCTTCCTCATCTAAGGCATAATACACCGACTCCGCGTTTACCTCCACCTCCATTCTACGGATCTCCTCTGCTTCAAAAACGGCTGTAATATATTCACCCTTGACCTGGTTAAAAAACTGTTCATCCGGGCTATTCAAGATGAAGGATTTCTGGTATAAAAAGACTCGATCAATTGAATTATCGGCCATCTTAATATGCACCGTATCTGCGTAAAGCTGGGAGGTGTCTGCCCACATAATTGGATTGGTATACAGCCGGAAGATGCTATCAGCAGAATTATAGGAAAGAGAATCACAAATGGCCTGCATGTTGCTCTTGAAGATGCGTACATCATTAAATGCCAGCAAGAGCCGGGCACTATCACCAGCTACCGTATCCTGCATCATCTGGGTTGAGTCAGGCCGGGTGGCTAACAAGGTATCCGCCGTCATAAACAGGGAATCCTGATCTAATTCTGAAATGAGTAAAGGGCGATTCTGACGCCCCCCAAACGCTTTCAGGTAATCGGATGATTCTTGATAGGTTGCCTCGGCACAAACGATCGTGAGTGCTTGGGCGGTATCCTGCCAAATCACATCACCAATAGCCAGACCATATCCGGTGTCTTTATCATAATCCAATTGGTCGGCCTCGATCAAGTTTGGAGGATCGCTAATAAAGGAACGCCCCCGCGTAGAATACACCTCGTTTTGCTTATCGTAGGTAATACTGTCCGCTTGGATTTCCTGATCCTCCGAGCGATAAAAAGCATCTCCTTTAAGAATGGTCAACTCTGTATCTTCAAAGTACTGAATTTCCCCAGCCTTAGCCGTGCGTTCGGGTTCATCGAAAACGGCATTTCCGTCCAACGTGATTAGATTTTGCTGACCATCGTACCGGATGGTATCCGCTACGGCCGTAGATTCCTCTTTTTGGTATTGCGGATTCTTACTAAACTCGGCGGCCTTATTCCGCACATCATAGAATCCCGATTCGCTGTAAATTCGGCTATCTTCTTGGGTAATCAGCGTAGGGCCAAGGAAGGTAACTACTTGAGTTTTCGTATTAAACTTTAGAGTATCAGAGCGTAGTTCAAAATCTGGATCGACCACTAATACACTATCCTTAAAAAAGGCTTCGTCTTGGTTAACAAAATAGTAGCCGATTTTACTACTCAACTGGGTCGTATCATTAGTGAGCAGAGCACCTGTGTTATAAGTAGCCACTTTAGTATTGAGGTCGTAGTTTAGCCGATCCGTGAAGAGCTTCTGCCCTTTATTGATCAATACTACATCCCCGTACAGGTCAGCAATTTTATTTTCTCCCTGGTACACCAGGGAATCGCCAAAGATAGAGAGACTATCACCCTGTTGGATAAGTACATTACCGTAGGCGGTAATATCAACCTCATTTACGATTATGGCTGTATCTCCATAAAAGTAGACGCTGTCTTGACGCATTTCCACGTTACCCAGTAGTCGTTGTACCGTAGAGTCTCCCTCTTGAATAAACTCGAAGACATCCGCAAAGTCGACTAATACCTGATCGTTTTTGGTCGTATCTTGAACCGGGATAACTTGTGTAAAACCCCTGGCAGGAAGCATCCCAAACAGCAAGCTGATCGGAATAAGCACTCGAACAATAATACGGAGTATTGGCATAGATCAAATAATGAATAGTTCCTTCCTGATAACGCAGTAAAATGATGAATGCTGTACAGCGAGCGCAAATTTATGATTGAACCACCAAATTACCCGCATCTTGCCCTACCAATGTGCCAATGGCAACCCCCATTCCGCCCAATCGAACAGCGACAACTAGTCGATCATCTAGATTTCGGATGATTGGTTTTTTACCCGTCCCTACCCCCAAGATACCACTCCATTGATAATCGATTCGGGGCAAGCCCAACTCCGGTGGTAATATCTTTTCTTGCAGCAGTTTCTGTAGAGCCGACTGAATGATCTGACTTTCTCCAAAGCCGGTGGTTGTTTCACCTAAACGGTCTAAATGGCGGCCTCCTCCAATCAGGATTCGATTTCCAATATTTCGAAAATAGAAATAACCCCGGTCGTAGTGGAAACAACCACGCATTTTTAATTGGGAGATGGGTGCTGATACCCAGACCTGGTTACGTACACCATGTACCTGCAACTCGGGTAACAAGCCTTGGCTAAAACCGTTATTGGCGACTAGAACCCGTTCCACTTGCATTTCTCCAAAATGAGCAGTTCGCACTCGCACCCGATCTTTTTCCACGCCTAAGGACTCTATAGATGTGCCAAATAAAAAGGAGATCCCAATTGACTGTGCTTTTTGTAAAAGGGCTTGCATCATACTTCCGGGGTGAATACCTCCCTCCGCCCGGTTTTGGATGAGATAAGAAAATCCAGGCATACCTTGTTTAGCCAATCGGTTAGGATCAGCATAGTACGTTTCCGACAAGCCCGTAATTGCTCTAACTCGTTGATTGAGAAAAGATAATTGGTCAAGGCAGGCTTGGTAGGTATTTACTTCTTCGGCAGAAAAAACTTCACTGCCACCACAAGGCACGTATTGCAGGATTTCTTCTCCCAACTCCTTTTTTAGGGCCAGCAAGCCACGATACCGGCGCTCAACAGTTTCAAATACTTCGCTTTCCGACTGCTGGCTTAGATCATCCAGAATTTCCGTAGGGCTTCCAAAACAGGCAAAACCTGCATTACGGGTGCTGGCACCCGCTGGAATTGCTCCCCGGTCAACGACCTTAATATTCCAAGAAGGCCGAGCTCTTTTGATGGTTAGCGCGGCATTAATCCCAACAATTCCTGCCCCAATAACGAGCACATCCGTTTGACGAAAGAAAGTATCCACCTCCCAATAACTCAACGAGCGATTCAATTGCGTATTCATAATCACTAATTTGCGGATTTACTCCCAAAGATGAACTATTTTTAAGAAGTCCTGATAGATTGTATTATGTCCGTAAGACCTGCTCCAAAACATCGTTCTCCACTTCGTTTATTTCTGGGAAAGCGCTGGTTCCGCACCCGCCGCTATGCCCGATGGATCCGGGAGGGAAGGCAGTACGCTACCACTTTATCTCCGCAGACCGTATTGCCCGAATTAGTTTTCCAGCACCAAAGTCTGATTTTACGCCCTTTAGCCGGCGTAGACATGCGTCTACAGGAGAATAAAAAGACGAATCTTCGCTTGGCCGTAGAGCGTCTCAACGGACTAGTCATTGATCCGGAAAAGGTATTTTCCTTTTGGTATTTGGTAGGTAAGCCTAGTCAAAGAAGAGGCTTTCTTCCAGGGTTGATCTTACAGAATGGAACGGTACAAAAAGGAGTTGGGGGTGGTCTTTGCCAACTGGGGAATCTACTATTTTGGATCATTTTACACAGTCCGCTAACCGTAACTGAGCGTTGGCGGCACAGTTATGATGTATTCCCTGATGTTAAACGAAAGGTGCCCTTTGGAGCGGGAGCTACCCTATCCTATAACTATGTCGATCTGCAATTTAAGAACCAGACCAAACAACCTTTTCAGCTAAAACTCTGGCTGAGTGAAACCCATTTACACGGTCAGTTATTCACGACAAGCCCATTGGAAGAATCGTACACCGTTGAGGAGCGTAATCATCAGATTAGGGGGCAAGCCTGGGGTGGTTATACCCGGCATAACCAAATTATCCGGATTCGTTGGGAGAATGCGACTGAGCGTAAAAAGGCGGAAGAATTAGTCACCGAGAACCACGCAATTTTGATGTACCAACCCTTTTTAGGCGCTCCGGATGGTGAGATACGGTCTGCTGATGAAAATTCCTCAAAGGAATAATGGGG
>JBCDIO010000256.1:0-5739 GCA_038748815.1 Bacteroidota bacterium | reverse complement strand
GTTCGTTTTAACAAACCGGTGCATTGATTGATGTCCATCTTGATCAACTACCTGAATGAAGTACATACCAGGAACTAAGTGCCCAACCGGCACAAGGGTGGTACCTTCAACCTGTCCAACCTCTTCGACCAATTGACCGCTGGCGTTCCGTACAAACATCGCCGTAGGTGTTCCTTGCAGAATATTCACCTCTAAAGTAACTGCCACTGGATTTGGTGTCAATTCAAGAATCAAACCATTCTCGATCAAGAAGTTATCTTCACCGAAGGTAATCGGTGCCTGTGAACCCGGATCATTTAGAGAATTGGTAGTGAACATATACGTAGTACTGCTCCAGGGGGTCCAACCATTTGGACAACGGCTAGATGTCTGGTATTCGTACATGGTATTACTGGTCAAACCAGTGAGGCTCATGGTTGAATTATTCGCAACGCCGTAAGAATAGTTATTCGAACCAACGACATTGTAGCGGATGCGGAAACGAGTCGCATCAGGATGCCCATCAATACCAATTTCGACGGTTGTAGAACCGGCAAACACTTCCAATGGGCTCCAACTGGCGCAAACGGAACCATCATTCATCAAGGTTGTAAAGGAATAATTGTCACTCCATGGAGAAACTCCGCTACACTTGGCCAAAATGCTAAATTCATAATTGGTGTTATCGGCCAATCCAGTTAATTCCGCAAAGGTATTTGTGGTATTTAGATTGGTGTAAGCAGTTGTACCAACCGCCCGATACCGGACCCGATAGACAGTTGCGCCGGGCACAGGTTCCCAAGCCACTGTTGCACTAAAGAAGGATGGTTCAATTCGGGTTGGTAGTGGCGCATTACATTCTGAGCTTCCATCGTAAATGGCGGCCAATGCTTCCTCTGAACATCCGATACCATCGGTAACCGTAAGCTCATATAAACCAGGGTCTAAGCCAGTAGGATCTTCTGCTGTATCACCATTTGACCAACTGTACATATAGGGAGACGTTCCTCCTGTTACAAGGGTTGTAATGGAACCGTCCGTTTCTCCGGAGGTATGCGATGGTGTTGCAATTACGGAGAGCTCGGTCGGTTGAGAAATGGTAATCATCTTTACCCCATAGTTAGTAGCATCAGTAGCCGTAACATAGTAGATGCCTGCCGTCAATCCAGTGAGGCTGTTTCCGGTCATTCCATTACTCCATGTGTAGCTATAATTTCCATCGCCACCCGTTGCTTGTACCGCTGCGGAACCATCCGCTTCGCCGTAGCAGCTAGCGTCTGCGATATCGCAACTAAATTCAAGAGCGTTTGTATCGTTCTCCCGTAAGAAAATGCTCTGATTAGCCTGCACATTCACTAGGGTATCTACAATACCACTCAACCAAGTGACGAAAATAGAGTCAACACTGGTGGCCTCACCAATACCGAAGTGTAATTTATCCGCATTCTGGCACAAGTAAGCTTCTCCCAGATGCTTATAACGCATAATTTTGTTGCCATCAAATGCCATTACGACACGAGTACCTACCGCATCCCGGTTAGAGACAACCCCTTCTAAATCAAGCTTCAACCAATTGTTTCCATTACCACTAAGGGTGTTTTGGTAAAGATGAATGGTATCTGAGCCATTATTGGGTACCACAAAATCTAAAAACCCATCATTATTGAAATCAGCAACTGCGTGCGAGAAACTAGCCACGGTATCCCCTGGTAAGCCTAGTGGAAACGGAATAGAGAAGCTGTCAATACCTTCTTCCACCAATAAGTTGTGGTAGAGATAACTTGGTGGGTCTTGGTCGCGGGTAGACATACAACTCACGTATAAATCCTGGTCTGTATCGTTATCGTAGTCAAAGAAATTACCCGCCCAAGTGAAATCAAAAAATCGGACACCGGCAGCGTCAGCAACATCGGTATAGGTACCGCTTGCTGGATCGTATTGCAACAAGGCATTACCACCGTTGGGCGTATTCGTTACGTAGATATCATCCCAGCAATCATTATTAAAGTCGCCAATTCCCGTGTTCATCGCATCGATAGTGATACCAGAACCGTTCGACCCACCTACGCTGGTGAAGGTCATTCCGTTACCGTCGTTTTCGTACATGGAATTTCCATAATCCCGGTCATTAACCATGTAAAGATCTTGAAACCCGTCTTGGTTGTAATCCATGAAGGTAGCATCGAAGGTTAATTGGAACCCATCGTTCGCTCCAGAACCAGCAGATACATCCGTGAACGTACCATCTCCGTTATTTCGGTATAGGCTATTCGCGTAGTTTTTATCTCGCCGTTGGCATATGTACAAGTCTAAAAATCCATCGTTGTTATAGTCCCCGAAGCTAGCCCCCCAAGTCCAATCAAACGCAATGGTAATACCGGCCGCCGCCGTGATATCGGTAAAGTTCCAGTTGCCGTCGTTTCGGTAAAGCCGGTTTGGTTTCTTCCAACCAGCAAAAAATAGATCTTTATCTCCGTCGTTGTCAATATCAGCCCATAACACTGATTTTGTCTCAAAATGATACTGCACGGGAGACGGTAATTTTGTAAACGTACCATCTCCGTTATTTTGGTAGAATAGAGACGTGCGCCCTAACCCAGTAGCAACCGTAATATCATCAAATCCGTCATTATTAAAATCTGCGGTACTAACCCCGGTTCCCCAGAGTGGCGTATTAGGGGAAGGATTACCACCAACGGTATCCGTGATGCCTACGGCTTGCGTCATTTTCTGGAAAGGATATTGCCCCCAGACCAGAACCGGCAACGTAAGTAGACACAGTAAAAGAATGTTTTTCATAGTAAATGGCTTATTGTTTATTGAAATTAAGGACATACAGGCCTTGCCGAGCATCGAACAAGGTTCTTTTTTAAATCGTATTTTAAGGGACACCGTCGAGGACTGACAGAAAACTAGGTAAGCTTAGGGGGCTTATCTTATATTATTCTTTCTTCGCCAACAAAGCTAGAATAAGTTGATAGTCTACCGTTTAAAACGCCGCAATTTTATTGTTTTTCAACCGACATATTTGCCAACTGCCTTTTAATGACACCTAGCCTAGTCCAATGCTTTTTACGAAGTAAGGAGCTAATGACCGAACCAGTAGATACCTCGCTTCCGCATTTAGCATCCCCTGTTTCTTGTCAATCTTTACCCGAAGCGAAGTGGATTTGATATCGCTTGTTCGCTGAGCTTTTGTAATGGTAGCCGTCGTACGGTTGGAGATTCTATTTTGGATAGAGCAGCAGGAAATTTCGGTTAAAACTGGCCGTGGATGTTGTTAGCTGGGAAATTGGACGGCCCAGATAGTATTCCCTAATTTCAGCGACTACGAAGGTAATTACCCATAGTATGGATCAAGAAAACCAACAACGCTAAGGCACCTAATCCCAAGCCGATTTGTAATAAATCCTGATTTTTTTTCTGCAAGTCTACGGTAGAAGATGGTCCATACAATACGGGGGCTGCCCAATAGTATGGATGGGCAAGTTGAGGGGTTTCCGATTGAGATAAGAAGTCCTTCTTGGCCTTTTGCAAAGCCGAAGCAGTCCACTCCCCTTCTTTTACGTATTTGAAGAAACGACTTATTATATCCTGACGAGTATTGCTGGGTGCTTCCCAAGAAGCATACACTAAAGCTTTTGCACCGCCAATCTGAAAGGCATCGCCTACCAAATATTCAAAGGGGGGAGGTTGTAAAGAAGAGGCCTGATTTTCCATTGGGAAGCTGGAGCACAAAACCAGACTATTTGCAAGACTTAAACCACAAATAGACCGTATTGAACAAATCATTTTTCCGGGCCCCGAAAGATGCAAGCCTTCGTCCCAGTAATGATCGTTGCCTTCTTCCTTCCAGGGCAATGCCATATGCAGAATCTTATAATCTTTCGCTTTCTTTCGGAAATTGACCAAGGTTGCCTCCGGTCCGATGTAAGGATCTCCACCAAAAAAGCCCGCAAGCTGGGCCACATCTTCCTGTTGCCCGGTAAATCGAATGTTTCCATTCAAGGACATTTCTGACCAGGTAATTATAGAATCTTGATCTACGTCTAAGGTTGGATCCCACGAAAATCCACCATAGTGTTTAGTTGGCCCTCTACCCTCTTTACCCGGAGATGCTAACCAAGCAGCACAACTGGAAACGTAGCAGAAAGCGTAGCGTTTGATTAAAAAAGACCAGTCTGGTAACAGTTCGTTTAGACCTGGCTCCTGATCTATTAGAGCCTCCATAGGTAGGGTGTGCCGAAAAGGAGGAGCAATGATCAAGTTAGAAATCGTATTACTGAGTAGCGAATCAGCCGGGGCCAAAAGCGTTTGGTACAAGGACAGGCCACTATCTAATAAATCAGTTACCGAAGGCCCTGGCTTTTGCCGGATACTGGTCGTCAAGGTAGCGAGTACTGCTCCAAAATTTTCCGAAATGGGAACATAGAAATAGTCCACCTTATCTTTCTGGACCACGAGAATGAACACAGCACGATTCAATCGATAGTAACGAATAAAGGCATCGGACGGTCCCTTTAATTGGTCCTGTAAGCTTGATAGACTCGGTATCTCCGGCTTGTCCCAGAAAGATAGAAAGGTTGGATAATCCGCTTTGAATTGGGCGATAGACGCTTGATCCGCTTCTTTGCGCTCCCCTAATATATCCCGTAATAATCGTAGGCTATCGGCTTTCAAAATGTTTAGGTCTCGCTCAATACGCGCCGCTAGGCTATCGGTAGTATACAAGGCGGCCCTTAAACGGGGTAAGGGATCTTCTTCTTTGGGATAAATATCGGAAAAGGTAAGCCACCGCAGCTGACTTTGCCGTAGACGTTCTTCGCGTTCCTCCAAAACCCGATAAATCGTTTCTAACTTAGATGCTTCGCCTCCTATCCATTTAGCTGCCGTATAATTAATCCATTCATCGTAATCCGTTCCTCCGGTATACCCTAAAATCGGCGGAGTTTGATGGGGGCTTGACCAAAAGGGTAAGTCCCAACGCTCGTCGATTTTTTGCTTCCAGACTCTACTGAGTACATTCTTTAGCGAATCAATGGATTCCGTTTTACAATCCTGGAAATCACGCAGAAGAATGAGTGCGAGCCCATGAGCCGCACCTGTTTCTCCAGATTGTAGCATAATTTGATCCCGCCAGAAAGATGCCTTTAGCATATCTCCGGGTCGGTAATCCAGAGCGGAGCGCAGGAGGGTCTGTTCGATCCTCTCGGGTAAAGAATCGCAATCTACTTGTGCTTTGTGCAAACCGATCAGAGTAAGCTCAGCGTATTGAATTCGCAACTCGGAGGCACTGGCAGAATCGCTGATAAGCGGAAAGAAGCGAGGAATCTGGTTGAGTAAATCCAAGGCTGTACGGGCACCATTTTCTTCTCCGAGTAGTTCGTGAACCGTTTTTAGTTCACTGCGCAAAGATCGCTCCCAGACGGAGGTTTGTCCCTCCACCGTAGACCAGGTAAAACCAAATAGTAATAAACTCGTTGCCAGAAAGGACAGGATATGTTCTCGCCGTATTTTAAAGCGCAGCCAATGCATAAGTTCGTCCAGTTAAACGTTTGCCAGGGTTAGACTTTTCGGAGGGACAAAATAGATCAAGAGCGTGATCAACGTTCAAAAGTGCCCTAAATACTAAATACTTTACAACCTAATTTCTACCCTTTTTGATGGGTTCTTTTTACCCAGCTCGTTGTTACGTGCTCGCCTTTGTAGCTACGGCTAGGAGCCCTGCGCATCTTGATCTGAACAAAAAACGCCTCGGTC
>JBCDIO010000255.1:0-5752 GCA_038748815.1 Bacteroidota bacterium | reverse complement strand
GTAACGAATACCTCTTTTTTAATGGGATCTTCGGAGGTATTTTCAGCTGGGGGCTCGGAAGGGCCCGATTCACTACAAGCTGAAAGAAAGAGTGCTAAAAATAGAACATAGCAAAGGATTCTCATGGCTGCAACCATTTTGATTCGGGTATGATTAAAGGTAGTAAATCTGCGGGTATATGAGGCTTTCGAATTCTTTCTACGAAAAGTTTCGTAGAAAACTTGTAAATACGAAACCTTTCGTATATACTTGTAGTACGAAAGATGTCGTAGATAATTCATTTTATGTCGAATAGAAATTTTCCAAAGCCTTCTGATGGTGAGTTAAAGATTCTCCAAGTGTTGTGGAACCAAGGGCCCTTATCGGTTAGGTCCGTCCACGAAACGCTGTCGCAGGATCGAGAAGTGGGGTACACTACTACTCTCAAGATCATGCAGATCATGGCGGAGAAAGGCTTAGTGAATAGAAATACAGAGAGCCGTACGCATATTTACGAAGCGGCGGTACAAGAAGATGAAATACAATCACGTCTGCTTAACCAGTTTGTAAGCAATGCCTTTCAAGGCTCCGCGATGAAAATGGTGATGCAGGCACTTGGGAATCACAAGGCCTCACCGGAGGAACTGGATGAGATTAAGGCCTTGATCCGCAAGATCGAAGAAGACGAATAATATCCCCTTGCTCTAAATTGGAACAATAGGAAACCATGGAAATAATTACGGATTGGGCCTCTACCGCGTTGGTAGAAGCAATTGGTTGGACGGTACTACATTCTTTTTGGCAAGCTGCTTTATTGGCACTTGGCCTGGGGATTGCGCAGTTCTTTCTGCAACATCGGTCCGCCAATGTGCGGTACTGGATGGGGATGTCAGCCTTAGGCATTTTAGTACTTAGTTCAATAATAACCTTTTCCTGGGCCTACCAATGGCGGCTCGAAAGTCCCTTACTTACACAAGAGTGGGAAGGGGGTATTCTCATACTGGAAGGGGATGGTTTGGTCCAGTCTAATTGGTGGACCCTCTTCGCCAACTATTTTGATCAGCACATCCCGTTGATTGTCTCCGTCTGGATGCTGGGAGTACTCTTTTTTCTTCTGCGTTCGCTCGGGGGATTAGCTTATGTACATCATTTAAAAACGCGATACGTCCAAACAGTCGATCCTTCTTTACAGGCTCGGATGGAGGCGTTGGCACGTGAGATAGGTCTGGATCGTAAGATTGATCTGGTTGAATCGGCCCTGGTTCGGGTGCCGATGGTAATCGGATATCTGAAACCGATGATCCTCCTACCCGCGGGAGCTATGCTTTCACTCAGTCCGCAACAATTGGAAGCTGTCTTGGTCCACGAACTAGCACACATTCGGCGCAATGACTATCTACTCAACATCTTTCAAACTTTCGTAGAAGTAGTCTATTATTTCAATCCTTCCGTTTGGTGGCTTTCTTCATTTATTCGCGCTGAGCGCGAAAACTGCTGTGACGATCTGGCTATTCAGATCTGTGGGAATTCGCTGGATTACGCCAAAGCCCTGGTTCAATTACAGGAAATGGCGGGTTCTGCCCCTAGCATGGCCGTTGCCGCGACCGGTACGAAGAAGCAATTGCTGAAACGGGTTCAAAGGATTCTGAACCAACCGAAAAGCAGTTCGAACATCATGGAAAAATTAGTGATAACCACCCTTTTGTTACTTTTCTTTTTAGGTTTCACCTTCGCGACCACCACTCCAGAGGAAGATAATTCCTGGCTGGAAGAAGCTCCCTATGACGAGTGGATCATTGAAGAAGAGACCGAACCCGAATTGAGATGGGGAGAAGAAAATCTGGATACCATTCCCGTTCAAAAACGTCGTATGCACGTGATCAAAGAATCGGGCAATGAATCAATTGAGTTAATCGTAGAACAGGAAACGGTACAAACCTTAAAAATAAACGGAGAAGATATTCCAGCCGAAGAAATGGATCAATACGAAGCATTGATTGCTGATTTACTGGAAGAAGCAACTCCACCGGTACCGCCAGCACCACCGGTCCCAATGGTTGTTCCAGGTGTGGTAGCTCCACCGGTACCGCCAGCACCACCAGCTCCGATGGTCGTTCCAGGTGTGGTAGCTCCACCGGCACCGCCAGCGCCAGTGGCTCCGACGGTTGTTCCAGGTGTGGTAGCTCCACCAATGCCGCCAGCACCACCGGCTCCACCAGCGCCGGGTAGTTTCTCAAATACACCGGTATTCAAGAAAGCTAAAGTACATTCACCTTACTTTGGTCAAAAGATTAATAAGCAGCCCATTCGCGTAATCACCGAAGAAAATGCAGATGGTACAGTGGTGATCCGAGTACTTCCCGAAGGAGAAGAAGAAATTGCCATCGAACTGGGTGAATTAACTGGAGAAATTAAGATTGAAGGTGCTTCTCTGCAAGGAAATGAAGAACTCATCATTCTCAAAGAAGAAGCCCTTAACTGGGTAAATGCCCAAGGAGCCGTTTTGGAGTTTACGGAGCCGTTCGAATTGGCCGCTAATGCTTTAGGGCAGCAGGCGCTAACCATTAGCATGGCGGAAGAAGATTGGAAGCCACTTATTGAAATGAGTGAAGAGCAAGAAGCACTCCAAAGAGAATTGCGCTTCCAAGCGGAATTTATTCGAGATCAGGTGGCCGTTTTAGAACGGGAGGCGCAAGCTGCCGCCATCAAAGGCGATATCGAAAAAATGGAATTATTGCTGGAACAACAGCATGCGTTCGAAGAGGCTTTAGCCGATCGCCGGAGTGACTTAGCCGAACTACGGATGGAGGCTTTGGCTGAATTAGCGAGCCTACGTGCGCTGAATGGCTTGACGTTTACGACCGATCCAGATCCGGAAAAAGTGGAAATCCTCGAAGTATTACGGACTGAACTAAAAAAAGATGGATTGATCAAGAATGATAAATTCACCTTTGAATTAGATAGCAAACGGTTGAAAATCAACGGAAAAAAACAGCCTGATGCAGTCTTCGTCAAGTACAAAACGCTTTGTGAATCGATGTTTGCAAAAAACAAGGGTGAGCCGGTACACGTATCGGTGATGCACAAGAAGAATAAAAAGAAGAATAAAAGTTACGTAAGCATTTCGCATTAGGTCATACCCTTGCGGGAAACGGCCGGACCCAGAGAATCCTTTGGGTCTGGTCCTTTCTCCTCACCTCAATTGGTTGATCCTTATGAATATCTATTTTCGTCCTTCCTTGATCGGTAGTTGCTTGCTTCTACTGATAACGGCTTGTACTTCTACACCGGACAAGGGATCGGAGCGTATTAATGACTTAGTCCATTCAGGCTTGGATTCTCTCCGGTTGCAGGGAGGATTTAAGGCGGTTTCCTTAGGTCTCCTCATTGGAGACGAACAGCGAACGTACCACTTAGGGACTTTACCCTCTGGTAAGATCCCAAATGATGAAACCTTGTACGAAATTGCTTCTCTTACTAAAACAATGACCGGAACGCTTTTAGCCGGGGTCGTTAGTCGGGGGCAAGTTTCTATTGAGGAAGACGTTCGTACCTTCTTACCGGGGGAATATCCTGGGTTGGAGTTCGCAGGGCAAGCGATTCGATTGAAGGATATCTTGCTACATACCAGTGGTTTGCCAAGAATGTTTCCTAGAGCGGATCATCTTTTTAGAGCACCAGACTTCAATGAGTTGCCTGGGCAGATCAACGATTTACAGCAAGGGTACACGAAGGCACAGTTCTTACAAGCCTTGCAGGAGTTCAAATTAGATACCTTGCCTGGAACCCAAATGAATTACTCCAATGCCGGGGCAAATGTCATTGGATTTTGCCTGGAAGAAATGCTGGGAGAACGGTATCCCCAGCTTCTGCAAAAATATTTGTTCGATCCTTTGGAGATGCAAGATAGTCGGATGCTTGGGAGCGATCTAGGCGGTCGATCCGTAGCATTAGGCTACAATGAGCAAGATCGAGAAATGCCTCTAATGGCGACTAAATATATGAGTGCTGAAGGTGGCGTTTTATCTTCTACCCGAGATATGATCGAGTATATGAAATTTCATCTCAACACTGGGGATGCTATTGTTCAAATGGCTCATCAACCTCTTTGGGAAGGCCAATACGGCGATTTTGACGCTGGTTTCTTTTGGCAATTGAGAAATCGAGGCGCCTCCGGAGTAGAAGTTTTCCAGAATGGAGGAGCCTATGGTACCTCTTCTTGGATGTCTCTTTTTCCGGAAGAAGAACTTGGAATCTTTGTGGTTACAAATCGTTCGGCCCCGAGCGTACACCAAACTTTGAATCTTTTCGTGGAACAATTGCATACTGCCTTGGTGCAAGAGCAATTGCTCAACCACTGATCAAAAATGATTAACGATGAATAAAAAATCTGTTTTTATCCTACTATTTGCCCTAAGTTTTGGGGCTAGTCTTTGGGCCCAGCAGCCCGATCCTCAGCCAACTGAAAAAGACGAGAATGTCATTATCATCAAGACAATTGATGAGAATGGAAACGAAAAAGTCGAGACTATTGTCTTGGATGGAAAAAGAGGAGAAACCATTATTATTGACGAGGGAGAAGGAGAACTCATAGAGATTGAAATAAATGGAGAAGATGTACAGCTAATCGAGAAAGAGGTTATTCTGGAACAATTAGAAAAGTCGCTTGAGCAAATCGAGGAGAAGCAGATGGAGGTAGAAGTCGAGATCGAACGCATTCTGGAAGATGTAGAGGTGGAGATTGAAAGAGCAATGGAAGAAATTGAAGACATGCAGATTCATATCGAAGTCCTTACCGAAGAAGGGGAAGGCCCGAATGTATTTGAATGGCACTCAAAAGAAGGGGAACCCTTGTCAGAAGAACTCCTAGAAGAGCTCGCCGAGCGAGGAATCATTTTAGAGGACTTTGAATTTATGACCGAAAACGAAGGTCCTCGAGCTTTTTTAGGCGTAATGATTAGCCAAGAGAAATCCAATGAAAATGGGATAGAAGAAGATACCGGTATGGTCATTTCTGGGGTAACCAATGATGGACCAGCGGCAGCAGCGGGTATTCAGAAAGAGGATGTGATCAAAGGCATCGATGGGAAGGAGTTATCTGACTTTAATGAGCTGATAGAGTACCTAAAAACCAAGAATCCAGGGGATACGGTGGAATTATCCATCGAACGTGGGAAAAAGATGTTGCAAATTCCAGTAACTCTGGGAGAAAAAGAATCACAATCCTTCAAAGAATTCCGGGTCTTCGGTGAAGATATGGATGGAGAAATGATGATCATCATAAAAGATGAAAAAGGCAAGAAAAAGACGAAGATCAAAAAGATCAAAATCAAAGAAATGGGGCGTCAAGAAATAGAAGAAGTGGATTTTGATATGGAACTGGGAGGAGACCTCTCCATGGCTGATCTAAAGATTGGTCCAAACCCAACTACAGATGTGATCAGCCTTTCTTTTTCAACGCAGGAATCTGGGGATTTAGATATTCAAGTCCTAAACCTAAACGGACGGACTGTTTACAAAGAATATATGAGTGATTTTTCGGGTAGTTACTCCAATGATCTAGACCTCAGTGGCCAAGCACCAGGGACTTATCTATTGCAAATCCGACAAGGATCAAAGCAATGGGTGGAGGAACTCGTTTTACAATAAGAAATACTTGGCGAATATGTTCTGAATAACGTATCAGAACGCATGGCTAGAGAGGGTTTACCGATGGGTGAACCCTTTTTCATTAAGAAGGTATAGGCAAGTGCATACGCTGTGTGGGACCGGG
>JBCDIO010000254.1:0-5765 GCA_038748815.1 Bacteroidota bacterium | reverse complement strand
CTCAGATCACTGACTATTTGATCAAACCAGTTAATCCCAACCAAATTTTGCTTACTCTCAAAAAGATCGTCGATAATAAACGACTGGTTCGAGAAAAGACGTCTTCCGACTACCAACAGGAGTTCCGTCAACTCATGATGGAAATCAATAGTGGCCTGGATTACGAAGAATGGGTAGAAGTTTACCGGAAGTTGATCAACTGGGAAATAAAAATAGACGAGTCCAACTCAACGGAAATGGGCGACATTCTGGCCATGCAAAAAAGTGAGGCTAATACAGAGTTCTCCAAGTTTGTGGTCAAAAACTACTTAGACTGGGTAAACGGTACCACTGCCTCACCCACTCTTTCTGCTTCTTTAATGCGCAGTAAGGTCTTTCCGAAGATGAAATCAGAGAAAACCACCATCATGTTGCTACTGGACAATCTTCGGTATGACCAATGGAAGATGTTGGAGCCTATTTTCTCTGAACGGTTTCGGGTGAATGAAGAAGATTACTTCTACAGTATTTTACCTACCTCTACTCAATATAGCCGTAATGCCATTTTTGCGGGTATGATGCCCGGTGAGATTGCCAAACGCTACCCTAAATGGTGGCTTAATGATAATGAGAAAGGGGGAAAGAATATGCACGAGCACGACTTCTTAACGGAGCAGATCAAGCGTACCTTCCGAAAAGAAGTAAAATTTGATTACATCAAAGTAACGAATGTTAACCAGGCTAAGGATCTCCACGATAACATTCTTAACTATATGCACAATGATCTCTTTGTCATTGTGTACAACTTCATCGATATGCTATCGCACGCACGTACTGAGATGGAGGTGCTCAAAGAACTAGCAGGCGATGAAAAAGCCTATCGTTCTCTTACGAAATCTTGGTTTAAAAACTCTCCACTATGGGCGGCATTACAACGGGTAGTCGACCAAAAGGAAGTGCAACTAGTCATTACGACCGATCACGGTACCATACGGGTAAATCAGCCTTCAAAAGTAGTGGGTGACCGGGAAACGACTACTAATCTACGGTATAAAGTAGGGCGGAATTTACAGTACGAAAAGAAAGATGTGCTAGCTATTAAGGATCCAGCAAAAGGGATGTTACCACGACCAAATGTAAGTTCCACGTTTATTTTCGCTAAGGAAGATAAATTTTTCCTATACCCGAATAACTACAACTACTATAACAATTATTACCGGAATACTTTTCAACACGGGGGCATTTCGCTAGAAGAAATCATCTGCCCGGTGATCCACCTGGAAAGCAAATAAAAATCGAGTAGGAGATGAGGGCGATAAGTTTTGCTTATCGGCCTCATCGTCCTCTCACACCACCGGACGTACTCTCGTACTCGGCGGTTTCCTTAAGCCTGTAACCTTACGTAGGTCGGTACGATCGCCAATAGTCCCTGTTCTAGGAACCATCTGTTATTCATCCCTTCGTGTGCCGCTGGGGTGCTGGCCTTGGCCCACCAACCCCGACGGGTAGACGCCGTAGACCAGCTACGGTTCCTGCCTTCAGGGCCCGTTCGGGATTTGCACCCTATAAGTGATGTGCATGCATGGCACACAAATAACGGCCACCCTAAGTAAGAGTGGCCGTTCGTTCATACTAATCCAGATCTATATTGCTTCTTTAATAATCGTTTGAAAGGAGGCGATATGACCTTATATATCTAACCTCGATGGGGTAAATATAAAAATAAATTTTTTTCTGCCTCTAAATTGTCATAATATCTTTTTCCTTGGCTTCGATCATTTGATCAACCTTACCGCCATATGATTTAGTTTTGCTATCCACTTCACCCTCTAGTTTCTTTCCAGCATCTTCTGGATATCCATCTTTCACTTCTTTCTTAATGGCAGCCATTGCCTTTTGGCGTACACTCCGCAA
Source organism: Bacteroidota bacterium (assembly GCA_038748815.1). Lineage (GTDB taxonomy): Bacteria > Bacteroidota > Bacteroidia > Chitinophagales > Saprospiraceae > JBCDIO01. The sequence goes on along the minus strand of JBCDIO010000254.1, from coordinate 3,872 downwards.
ACTTACCTTGGTGTTTTCCCCTTCCTCTTTGGCTTTTTTTACCAAATCACGACGACGTTCTTGCGTCATCGGGGGAAGAATGATACGCACTACTTCGCCATCATTCATGGGAGTCACCCCAAGGTTTGCTTCAAAGATTCCTTTCTCAATGGGTGCAAGCATAGATTTTTCCCAAGGCTTGATCACCAGCGTTTTTGAATCGGAGGCGTTTACATTAGCTACTTGCGATAAAGGGGTAGGCGTACCATAATAATCCACTTTCACCGAGGAGAGCATAGCTGGGGTAGCTTTACCTGTTTGAATATTTTTTAATTGCCCAGAAAGGTGATCTAAAGAAGCATCCATTTCCATTTCTAATTCTTCGAGTAGCGTTTCAATATCATCCATAGCTAGTGGAATATTTATGACAGTTAGTGAAGTACGCTTCCAAAAAAATCTAGAAGCGGATTAAAATTAACCAAAACGCATTTAACCACAAAGGCTCCATGCAAAGTGCCTGAGAAAGCGGTAGCTGTCACAGGCACTTTAGAAACTAAATCTTTATTAGTCGTTCGACGCGTAGCGAAGAACTAGGTAAATCAACATAACTAGGCTAGACAGAGCAGCCGAAACGTAGGTCATAGCAGCCCACCAAAGGGCGTCTTTTGCTCCCTCGTACTCTTGCCCTTGGGTAATACCTGTCTCGTCAAGCCACACCAGAGCCCGACGACTAGCGTCAAATTCCACCGGCAATGTGATAAAAGAGAAAGCTGTGGTAATCGCAAATGCTGCAATAGTGATTAGAAGTAGAATGCTACCGCCACCACCACCGACAAGGAATAAAGCCGCCATCAGTAGATACTGTTGCGCCATTGCGGCCATGTTTACGACCGGAACAACCGCCGAACGAAATGTCAACCAGGCGTAAGCCGTATCGTGTTGTACCGCATGCCCACATTCGTGCGCCGCTACTGCCGCCGCGGCGATACTTCGACCGTTATACACATCCGGAGATAAACTCACCGTTTTAGTCATTGGATTGTAGTGATCGGTCAAAAAGCCTTGCCCAGCTACCACCCGCACATCGTGAATGTTATAATGGCGCAACATATTTTCCGCTACTTCCCGACCGGTTAGCCCCGAGCGGATACCGATTTGGCTGTATTTACGAAACTTAGATTTTAGTCGACCGCTAACGGCCATACCCACCAAGGACATGACTCCCGCAATCGCCATATACACATAATAGTCATACATGGTTCAATCGAATTTATCTTGATTTCAATAAGGTGAATCTTCTGTCTAAGATAATAACAGGAGCGCAATTTGAAAGATTGAAAAAATCGACCAAATGTAAAAATTCTCCCGACGAAAATCTCAAATAATCATTTTATTGATTAAGACAGCCTTTCTTACCATTAGTCACCTACTCAATAATCTCAAATCGGGTGTATTGCTGTAGAGCCGCAGGAATGCGAATTCCTTCCGGTGTCTGGTTATTTTCCAGCAAAGCCGCTACGATGCGTGCTAAAGCTAAAGCACTTCCGTTTAAGGTATGTGCTAAACGATTTTGCTTTCCATCCTTGTAACGTAGGGCCATCCGATTCGTCTGGAAGGTTTCAAAGTTAGATACCGAAGAAACCTCTAACCAGCGCTTTTGCGCAGCTGAGTACACTTCAAAGTCGTAGGTCAGCGCAGAAGTAAAACCCAAGTCCCCCGCACACAAACGCAAAATCCGGTAGGGCAACTCGAGCTTTTCCAACAAACCTTCAACGTGTTTCAACATTTCTTCTAAGGCCGCGTAAGAATGATCTGGATGTTCGATCCGCACAATTTCTACCTTATCAAATTGGTGCACTCGATTCAAGCCGCGTACATGGGCCCCATAAGAACCGGCTTCCCGTCGAAAACAGGGTGTATAGCCAGTTAATTTAACTGGAAGACCATCGGCGGGGACAATTACATCCCGGTAGATGTTTGTGATGGGCACTTCTGCGGTTGGAATCAAATATAGGTCATCCTTTTCAGCGTAGTACATCTGCCCTTCCTTATCAGGTAGCTGTCCCGTTCCACGGGCGGTTGCCTCATTTACCAAGTGAGGAGGAATCACCTCTTCGTATCCGGCTTTTTCTGCTTCATCAAGGAAGAAGTTGATTAGGGCACGCTGCAATTTGGCACCTTTCTTCCGGTAAAGCGGAAATCCGGCCCCCGTAATCTTTACACCTAATTCCAAGTCAAAAAGGTCGTATTGTTTGGCCAATTCCCAATGAGGTTTGGCTGTACCATCCAATTCTGGTAAGGCCTTAGGCCAGTCCTTAAACACTTCATTATCCTCATCGGTATTACCAGCTGGCACCAATGGATTTGGAGTATTTGGGATCGTTAGCAAAGCTTCTTCCAATTGTTTCCGCGTAGCTTTCATCGTAGCCTCCAATTCTTTGATTTGCTCTTTGAGCTTGGCCACCCGACCTTTAAGACCTTCGGCTTCTTCGCGCTTTCCTTCCTTGTATAAACCACCGATTTCCTTGGATAATTGGTTCGATTCTGCCTTGATCGAATCAACCGATGCTTGTGTCTGTTTGCGGGTATCATCAAGAGCCAAGACACGGTCTACTACCGTGAGTTCTTCTTCGGACCAATTGCGCAATTTCAAACCGGCGATAACGCGATCTTTTTCATTGCGGATAAAAGGTAGTTCTAACATCCTAGAAAAGATTTTTAGATAATCTAGTAATTTCAAGCATTTGCCAACACAACCCAATTAAAGGCCAATAAGTGCCCATTGAGGTTGATTTTCACTGCAAATGTGCAACCATCCTTGCAATAAGCAGACATTTACAAAAAAAAATTTAGCTCCTAAATTGTAAAAGCTTGAAAAAAGAATAAAATTCGTCTCCGCAACACAATTGGAAGTAAGAAATATTAGTTTCTTTTTCAAGAAAAGCTGCTAGGGATTAAAAAAATACTTATTTTTGCAGTGTTCGGCAGTTTATACTGTCTGCTCCACTCTTAGGCTTACCTCAAAATCGTCTAAGGCAGCCTTCTTCAAACCTCCAACTTTTAGCCCAATCCTTTGCTTTTAGCTTAGAATACGTGCTGGAAATTCAGTAAGGGTTTATAGAATTTACGAAATAGAGTAGAATCGACATTTCTTTGCTAAAGAAAACGACTTCATACAACCCCATTAAACAATATTTAACCATTATCCAACGACCCCGTATCCACACGGGATCGATTTTCCAAAATTATCTCAACTAACAATGCTTGATATTCTGCAGTTAAATGATATGCTGGTTCCTGAGTTGAAGGAATTAGCGGAATCGCTGGGGATAAAAGGGTATAAGCGACTCAACAAGCAAGATCTAATCTACAAGATCTTGGACCATCAGGCTGTTTCAGGAAATGATGCAGAAGCTGCGGCAGAGAAACCTGCCGAAAAAAAAGAACCAGCTACCGCAGAGCAGAACGTTTCCACCCCGCCAGAAAAGAAAGCCTCCGAAGATCGCCCTCAGCGCAAGAAAAGATCTCGCCGTCAAGACAACGACGAGCCTGGAGAAAAGAAAGCTCCAGTAAACAAACGCGAGAAAAATCAACGAAATCAATCTCCGCCGGATAATAACGACCGGAAAGAAAATTCGAACAACCGGGATCGTTCCAACAATCACGATAAAGGGAACGATAAACGAGAAGGAGTACGACGGTTTGATATCGAACTAGACGGCGTAATTGAAGGAGAAGGTATCCTTGAAATGATGCCCGATGGCTACGGCTTCTTGCGTTCCTCCGACTATAACTATCTTACTTCTCCTGACGATATCTATGTATCTCCATCCCAAATCAAATTATTTGGCTTACGGACCGGAGATACCGTAAGGGGTGCCATTCGTCCGCCG
>JBCDIO010000253.1:0-5765 GCA_038748815.1 Bacteroidota bacterium | reverse complement strand
TCGTTTGGCGAATTGGGCAAAATTTAGGCCTCAACGGTAGCGTTTGTAATGCGACCGATGGAGTCCATATTTACCTAGCTTCCAGTCGTCACCAAGCGGAACAATTTCTGCAACGTGTTCTGGAACAAGCTCCTCCGCGAGCTCGAATCACTAATCACTATTTGCAACCGTCTATGCAGGTACTTCAGCCAGGATTCCATATTCTGGAAAGTACCACCCCCAGTAAAACCGATTTGGTTCTCACCCCCGATTTTGCGCTTTGTGAATCTTGCCGGAAGGATATTCACCTGGGAGGAGATCCTCGACAGGGATACACCTTTACAACCTGCACCGTTTGTGGACCCCGCTATTCTATTATTCAAGAACTACCCTACGATCGGAAGAACACCACTATGTCTTCCTTTGAGATGTGCGGACACTGCCAGACGGAATACCACAACCCTTTGGATCGACGCTATTTTTCACAGACTAATTCCTGCCCAAAATGTGGAATTCAACTGACTCTACACCGTTCAGAGCAGGAGATCATCACCCAAGATCAAAGAGCGATTATTGACCAAGTGGTAGAAGCTTGGGAAGAAGGAAAAATTGTTGCCATTAAAGGAATTGGCGGTTATTTGTTAACCTGTGCGGCAAACCAGGCAATTACCGTTCAGGAACTACGTAAACGTAAAAGGAGGCCAGAAAAGCCTTTTGCTCTCATGGTACCAGATACTGCCTGGTTACAAAAGCACACCCTAGCAAGTGCCGAAGAGATGAGGCTATTACAAAGCCCGGAAGCACCGATCGTACTTCTTACAAAAAGAGATCAGCCTAGCGACCTAGTTTGGGACGATATAGCCCCAAAGCTTCAGAAAATAGGGGTACTTCTACCTTATGCCCCACTCTTCGAATTATTGCTCCATCAATACCAGAAGGCCATCGTTGCCACCAGTGGAAATGTGAGCCAAGCGGCGATTGAGTATGAAGAACCCGCCGTTTTTCAACGATTAGGTGAAATTGCCGATTTGTTTCTCACCCACGATCGACCAATTGTGATCCCTCAGGACGACAGCGTGGTACGCATTAGTCCGAAAATAAAGCAAAAGATCATCCTCCGTCGATCCCGTGGTTACGCTCCTACGTACTTTGGTCCAGCATTACCTTGGCCCAATAATACAAGTATTGGCCTTGGTGCTGAGCTAAAATCTTGTTTTACCATTCTGCACCAAAAACGCATTATCCCCAGTCAATACTTAGGTAACTTAAAACATTTGGCCAGCCAAGAAGCCTATCTACACTCCCGCAAACACCTTGAACGTATACTGGATCTTAAGCCTACTCAGCTAGTCGGTGATGAGCACCCCAACTATCAGACCACCATTTGGGGAGAAGAATGGAGCGAAAAGACAACCATCCCCTGGCAACAGGTACAACACCATAAGGCACATTTTGCGGCCATTTTGGGTGAACATCAGCTCGTACATTCCCAGGAATCTGTTCTAGGCGTGGTTTGGGACGGTACCGGTTGGGGGAGCGACCAACAGATCTGGGGAGGTGAATTCTTCCTGTATCAGAATCGGGCAATGACGCGGTATGAACATCTTGGTTATTTCCCCGTACTTGCTGGTGATCGAATGGCACAAGAACCGCGTCTTTCTGCCTTGTCCATACTCGTAGATCAACCACAGGCCAACCGCTATTTGGTTTCTAAATTTTCGGCACTGGAATGGCGTCTATTCGGCCAGTTAATCACCAAACCGAATACTTTACAAACCTCCTCCATGGGGCGTTTATTCGATGCTGTGGCTACCCTATTAGGCTTATGCGATCAGCAGTCCTTCGAAGGCCAGGCCGCAATGCTATTAGAAGAGCTAGCTCAGGAGTGTATTGACCAATTTAACGACCCTTCCCTTTTAACCAACTATTGGCCACCCTATAAGGACCATGCTGACTTACACCCCAAACGCCTCCTAGCCCCAATTATCGAAGATATAAACCGGGGAGAAAGTCTTCGGTTTATTGCCGCAAATTTTCATTATTCCCTAGCTAACCTCATCGGTGGGATTGCCCAAAAGGCGAACGTAAAACACATTGCCTGTAGTGGAGGAGTGTTTCAGAATGCCGTGCTCGTAGACCTGTGTCATACCGTATTAGGAGCTACCTACAAACTGTACTTCCATCGGGATTTATCCCCGAACGACGAAAATATTTCCTTTGGGCAGTTGGTGTATACCCACCTTCTTTTCCCTGGGGATTCACAAACTCAAAATTCAGATTCTCATGTGCTTAGCAATACCTGGAAAGATCCAGTCTATCGAGCAAAAGTTTGATGGCCTGGTGCGCATGGCGAAAGTTTCTTTTGGCGGCATTTTCAAAGAAGCCAGTCTAGAGATGGTGCCGCACGCTGAAATTGGAGACTACGTATTGGTGCACGTTGGTGTAGCCATCAGTGTGGTCAACGAAGAAGAGGCAAACCGGACTTTCGCCTACCTCGAAGAAATGGGCGAGATAGAAGAAGAGTTAAATATCAAAGACTTCTTGCCCTCTAATACATCTAATGATTCACCCAATTAAATCAGAACGATGAAGTATCTAAGCGAATACCGAGATCCCGCCATTGCCAAGCGGTATCTGGATAAAATCAAACAAATAGTAACTCGTCCTTGGACCATCATGGAAGTCTGTGGAGGCCAAACTCACAGCCTGGTCAAAAACGGCCTTTTAAATTTACTCCCAGCAGAGATCAACATGGTACACGGCCCCGGTTGCCCCGTCTGTGTAACCCCGCTCAACTTGATCGATAAAGCCATTTACCTAGCTGAAGAAAAGCGGGTCATTCTTTGCTCATTCGGAGATATGTTACGGGTGCCCGGCTCTAGGAAAAGCCTCTTAGAAGCCAAAGCCGGCGGCGCAGATATTCGCATTCTTTATTCTCCCCTAGAAGCCGTAAAAATTGCTAGGGAAAACCCGGATCGACAGGTGGTCTTCTTTGCGGTTGGTTTCGAGACCACCGCCCCTGCCAATGCTCTTTCGGTGGTGCACGCTGACCGATACAAATTGGACAACTACTCGATCTTGGCCTCGCATGTTTTGGTCCCCCCGGCCATTGATGCCGTTATGAACGACCCTGAAACTCGAATTCAAGGGTTTCTGGCTGCCGGTCATGTATGTACGATCATGGGCATCGAAGAATATTACCCCCTGGCAGCACGCTACCGGGTTCCCATTGTAGTAACGGGCTTTGAACCCATTGATTTGCTCCAGGGTATACTAATGACCGTGCAACAACTGGAAGCAGGTACCGCGAAAGTAGAAAATCAGTACGCTCGCATGGTACGCCCCCAAGGTAACCCAAGGGCTATTGAAACGATTTTAGAAGTCTTCGAGATCACCGATCGAATGTGGCGAGGGATTGATGTGATACCTGCCAGTGGATACCAAATCCGGGAGCGGTATGCGAGCTATGACGCCATGCGTAAGTTCTCGGTCAATATCCCAGAAGCCCCCGAAAACGAAAGCTGCATTGCCGGGGCTATCATGAAAGGCATTAAGAAACCCGTCGATTGCCCAAATTTCGGAACCACTTGCAAACCAGAGAATCCACTGGGTGCCCCCATGGTGAGCTCAGAAGGAGCTTGCGCTGCTTATTACCATTTTTCGGGCTTAGTTGAACAGCTCGAGCAAATTCACTAATCTGCACTATGACCAAAGTAACCCAAGCCCGTCGACGGATGCAATTACAGTGCCCCATGCCAAAGCTAGATTTTGAGGTGATAACCTTAGGTCATGGAAGTGGCGGTAGACTAACGAATCGCTTATTAGACAGTGGTGTCTTCGAGTTATTGAAGAATGACTGGCTGGATCAACGGCACGATGGCGCTATTTTACCTTTGGAGGGGCCAACCGCTTTTACCACGGATAGCTTTGTGATTTCTCCCATCTTCTTTCCCGGAGGAAATATCGGCGCACTCGCTGTTCACGGAACGGTTAATGATCTGGCCATGTGCGGGGCCAGCCCCCAGTTCCTTTCTCTCAGTTTCATTATCGAAGAAGGCTTAGCTATGCAAGACTTCTGGGATGTTCTGGTGGGTATCCGCCAAGCGGCTAACGCTGCAGGAGTACACATCGTAACGGGAGATACTAAAGTGGTCGAGCGTGGTAAAGGGGACAAAATCTTTATCAATACTACCGGACTAGGTGCAGTACATCCAAGTGCATCCATTGCAACCGATCGAGTCCGCCAAGGAGATAAAATTATTGTCAGTGGCCCTTTAGCTGCTCACGGCATGGCTATTATGTCGGTCCGGGAAGGCCTAGAGTTTGAAACGACCATTGAGAGTGACTCTAAAGCTTTACACCGCCCTATTTTGGCGGCCCTCGAACGTTTCGGCCATGGCATTCATCTTTTAAAAGACCCGACCCGGGGTGGGTTAGCCACCGTATTAAACGAGATTGCCCGGGACAGTCAGCTGGGCATCCAAATTGGACAGGATCAACTCCCAATCGATCATCAAGTAGCTGGAGCCTGTGAGTTATTGGGGCTCGACCCGCTTTATGTAGCCAACGAAGGCGTTTTTGTTGCCATTGTAGACAACGAGATGGCTGATGATATCTTAGCCTTTCTACGCACCTTTTCTGAAAGTGAACGGGCCACGTTGATTGGTACCATCGTAGAAGACCATCCTAAAAAGGTCGTAATGACCAGTGGAATGGGAGGTCGACGGGTGGTCAATATGCTAGTTGGCGAACAATTACCTAGAATCTGTTAAGTAGCGATTATATGATTACGAAGAACGATGTAGTTAAAGCCCCGGATCTAGTAGAAAATACCTGGATCTTTCAAGGTGCCAAGGACAATCCTCTCCTGGCACCAAGGGGGGTATTTTTGGTTCAGGGCAAACTCATCGTTTGCGACACCGGGCAGAATCGCGTCTTCATCTGGCATTCTATACCTACTAGTTCCCACCAGGATCCAGATCTTTTCCTGGGACAGGACGAAGTAGGAGCTACTGGCCGAAACGCCGCTGGAAGTGTCAGCGGTTCGACCCTGCAATACCCCTCTGGACTATGGAGTGATGGCCAACGTCTAGTGATCGCCGATGCCTGGAATCATCGGGTGCTTATTTGGAACTCCTTCCCCACCCAAAATGGGCAAGCAGCGGATGTAGTATTAGGGCAGCCCGATTTTCAAAGTAACCAGCCGAATGTGGCTGGAGTGGGAAAACCCCCTTCCGCTCAAACACTATATTGGCCCTACGGAGTTTACTCCGATGGACAGCACCTTTTTATTGCCGATACCGGAAATCGACGGGTTTTGTTCTACGAAAACTTCCCCGAAAATTCCTTTATGGCCGCAGATCGAGTTATTGGAAAAGCGTCCTTTACCGAGCGGGACTACGAAAACGAAGATCCCATTTGGCCGTACTCAATCAAGTTACAAAACGATGGGGCACTGGCCATCACCGATACCCAATACTACCGAGTACTACTATGGGATCATTGGAAAAAGGCTTTTACCGAAAAAGCATCTCAACTGATTGGCCAGGCCGATTTCACGGGCAACGGACAAAATCAATTCGGCTGGTTTCCAGAAGCGCATACCCTCAATTGGTGCTACGATACCTGTTTTTACAAGGAAGGAATTTTCGTGGCAGATACCGGAAACAGTCGCGTACTTTGGTTTCCCACCCTTCCAAAAACCTCCAACCAAGCCGCAACAGGGCTCATTGGGCAAGAAAATTTTCAAACGGGTAGTGAGAATCAAAACACCATAAAGACGACCG
>JBCDIO010000252.1:0-5778 GCA_038748815.1 Bacteroidota bacterium | reverse complement strand
TTTTGCGGTTTGGGCTCCCAACGCCGAAGATGTATCCGTCATTGGAAACTTCAACCATTGGAATGCGGAGTCTCATCCTCTCCAACCAAGATGGGACGGCTCGGGCATTTGGGAAGGTTTTATTCCCGGTATCGGACACGGTGAGCTCTATAAGTACTATATAAAATCTAAAGACGGGCGGCCTTTACAAAAAGGGGATCCTTTCGCTCGATTCTGGGAAATCCCACCCAACACTGCATCTATTGTGTGGGATGCAAAATATGATTGGCAGGATAAAGCGTGGATGGAAAAGCGGAAAGATATCAATCGTACGGACCGACCTTTTTCCGTATACGAGTTGCATCTTGGTTCCTGGAAAAAGACGCATGGAGGAGCATCGTCGCTTAGTTATCAGGAGCTGGCGGCCGAGCTAGTGAGCTACGTCAAAGATCTAGGCTTTACGCATGTAGAGTTTCTTCCCGTTATGGAGCATCCTTATTTTCCATCCTGGGGGTATCAGATCACTGGGTATTTTGCTCCGTCTAGCCGATTTGGCACCCCGGAAGATTTCAAATATCTAGTTGATCGCTTTCACCAAGAAGGGATCGGTGTAATCCTGGACTGGGTACCTTCACACTTTCCAGAAGATGCGCACGGCTTAGCCGATTTTGACGGCACGCATCTTTACGATCATGCGGATCCTCGCAAAGGATTCCACCCCGATTGGAAGAGCTGCATCTTTAACTATGGCCGCCACGAGGTACGGAGTTTCCTCATTAGCAATGCTTTATTCTGGCTTGATCAGTACCACGCGGATGGAATGCGGGTCGATGCCGTAGCTTCTATGCTCTATCTGGATTATTCCCGGAAGGAAGGCGAGTGGATCCCGAACGAATACGGTGGTCGAGAAAATTTGGAAGCGATCTCTTTCTTGCGAGAATTTAATGAGGCAATCAAACAAGATTTTCCGGATACCATGACTATTGCGGAGGAGAGTACTTCTTGGTCGGGCGTTTCGCGGTCCGTAGAAGAGGGCGGTCTAGGTTTCGGTATGAAGTGGATGATGGGCTGGATGCACGATACGTTGGAATACTTCAAAAATGATCCGATCCATCGTCAATTTCACCAAGATAAGATCACCTTTAGTCTGATCTACGCCTTTTCCGAAAATTTCATGCTTCCGCTCAGCCACGATGAGGTGGTACACGGTAAGGGAGCCCTCGTTGATCGGATGCCAGGGGATGAATGGCAACGCTTTGCCAACCTAAGAATGCTTTATGCGTACATGTTTACTCATCCGGGAACCCGCCTCTTATTTATGGGGGGAGAATTTGGGCAAACCTCCGAATGGAACATCGAGAAAGGCTTGGAATGGTGGTTGACAGGGCAACGCTACCACAAAGGCGTACAGGATCTGATTCGCGATCTAAATGCGCTGTATCGGAGTCACGGTGCGCTATACCACAAACAATTCTCTCCGGATGGTTTTGAGTGGATTGATCAGAGTGATGCTAAAAACTCGGTCTTGTCCTATCTGCGGAAAGGTCACCAGGAAGATTCAGAGTTGCTAGTGATCTGTAATTTTACTCCGGTGGTTCGCGAGCATTATAAAGTAGGTGTTTCTCAAGCGGGAGAGTGGAAAGAGGTTTTGAGCACCGACGACCTCAAGTACGGTGGAAGTGGCGTTGTGGAGAAGGAGACCCTGGAAACAATTGACCTAAACTGGCACGGCCGTTATCAGGCTTTAAATCTGACTTTGGCACCTCTATCGGTCAAGGTGCTGAAGTTCGTACCAAAGAAGGAAAAGAAAATAAAGAAGAAAAAGAAATAAGCTTCGAATAGAAAAAAGCCTAGCCCTTGCGCTGGGCTTTTTTGTTCCAAGCTTTTTTGATTTCCACGAAGAGGTAGTGGAAGGTAAGCCCTATTTCCTCGGCTGTGGCTAAGTAGGCGGCAGGTGCCTCGGGGGTCTGGTCGGCTTTCCCAGGATCGGTAAAAGGGATCGATAAACGCAATGGAGCTCCGGGAATCAAAGGACAGGCTTCCTCCGCTGATCGACAGACCATAATAGCTACCAAATTCTCCTGAGGAAGACGAGCATCGAAAATAGTTTTAGAGTATTGGGTAAAGCCTGCTAAAGCTTCTCCAAATAAGGTATGATACATTGGATTACGGGTGTCGGTGGTGCCTTCTATTTGGAATCCTAAGCTAATGAGTGCTTTGACGGCATTTGGGTGGAAGGCACTGGTTTCGGTACCCGCAGAAAAGGCCTGAATGTTGGGGAGGTCGTGGTAAGTGGCCAATGCCTGGAGCCAAGCCTGACCCATTTGACTACGGCGGGCATTGTGGGTACAAACCACCGCAAAATGAAGGGTTTGCTCTGGGGTGAAGTGATCGGTAATTCGTTGAGCTGCTTGCTCTAAGCGCTGAATGCGATAAGGCCCGATAAGAGAGGTTTTCCGAGATAAACGGTCTACTGTTTGGCTTAAAGCCTGGAAAAGTTGGCCTTTCGACATAACTTAAAAAGGAACTGGATTCGTCGCAATGATAAAGAAATCTTTCCCAAAAAAAGGCGAACCTTTAGAATATCTTAAAAGACTTCAAAGCGCGTTGTTTTAACGGAGCCAGACTGGCCCAAAACCTGTAACATATAAATACCTTTTTCGGTGGGTGTCAACAAAAATTGTCGGTTGTGCCCTGTTTGTCCAGCTACCACTTGCTGCCAGATTAGCTCATTTTTCATCGTGTAGATCTTCATTTGTAGGGCCTGGCTGATGGGACTCTCAATATCGACATAGATATAGTCATCAGCAGCTACCTCGTCGCGCTCAAGATCGACCTCCAAATTTAATTTAGGCTCACTTTTGGGAATTTTGTAGTTTTTGACGTAAGCGCATCCATTACCACAGGTAATGGTCACCTGATAATTTCCTGGTGCTAGCTGTTCCCGATACGACTCTGTAGAGCCATTTTCCCACTCGTAAGAAAAAGGGCCTTGGACTCCAATAAGATCGCGGATAGCCAGCTTTCCGTCTTGGGTATTTTCGCCCGCTGAGGGAGTAATTGAGTAGTTGATGAAGATCTCTCCAGCGTCGTAAATATCAAAGATCTCCGTTCGTATACACCCATTATCATCCGTAATGGTTACTTGATAAGCACCTTCGGTAAGTTGGGTTACCCAGGGAGTTCTAGCTCCATTATCCCATTCGTATTGGTAGGGTTTCTTCCCTCCGCTGACTTTAAACGAGATGGCGCCTTCTGGCAAGCCGGGGCAGTTGGGATGGTGTACGTTTTTATTATGTACAAAAAGTACGTTAGGTTCTTCCAACACAATACTATCTGAGACGAAAGGGCATTTTCCGTCTTGGGTAATCGTTACCTGGTAAGACCCTGCACTTAAATTGGCGAGAGCCCCTTTTCTGCTGCCATTATTCCACCGGTATTGATAATTACCCGCCGCGGGATGCTCAATGATGATTTGGCCATTTTCTTTTCCAAAGCAATCTACATCAAAGACCTTTATTTTGGGCGTTTCGACGGTAGCTGCTTCTTCAATTTTAATACGGCCCAAAGTGAAAAGAACATTTGAAGTACTTAGGTTTTTTCGAATAACCTGGGTAGCAGTTGGAAAATCGGAAAAGTTAATCTCTGCCTCGTCTGTTTCTTGGATGATTTTAAATCGCAAGGTTAGCAGAGTACTCCCGTCGGGAAGACTCGTCTTCGGGTGATCCTCGTCAATGTACCACAGAAGCCCTAAGTTTCCTTGTTCTAGCATATTCGTCCCTAAGTTCCCGTCGTCAAAATTGGGTAAGTCAAAATGGTATGCCGAATCTAGCATCATGATTTCGGGATCCCACTCAAGGCTAAACTGAAACCCTCGTACTCCCTGAAAATCATTGACCCGCAAGTGGACTTCAACGAGGGTATTCTTGCCACAGGAGGTTACATTTTCTAGGTAAAAATTAGGAGCTAGGATGATTGGAGGTTCGTTCGGAAAGTCTTTTTCTTCCCATAGATTCCCCGTCTTAACCGCTATAAAGTCTTGCTTGGCCACATTGTTGTAGAGATTATCCAGACTGATAAAGTTAGGAATGGGCTTATCGTAGATATCATCCAGGCTCAATGAAAATTCTTTCGGAATGAACTGCCATGCTTTTTCGGTAGAGAATCCAGCGGTTTCTCCAAGGATTAATCGTTGGAGCCAATATTTATCGCCTTCGTCTACCTGACCGGATTGATCTAAGTCACTGGCCAGAAAATCGTAGGGGTCTTCAATGATTTGCCGTTTAGCAATATGTTCCTCCATGGCCAGTAGGTCTAGAATGGTAACACCTTCCAGTGGTCGGCCTGGAACTTCAGGTTCGATTCGATATTTCTGACCCCCATCAAGGTTAGCAAGGGTGTATTCCCCGTCGCCCGTGGACCGGATCATTGCACCCTCTAGTGGAGAGCGAAAATAGGCATTCTCAATCGGTATACCTTTATGGGAGTAGATGCTTCCCTGGATGGAAAAGGCTTCGTCGTTCAGAGGAATCAAAAAGCCCCCACTGCCACTGCTGGAAAGATCCGATACTTCAAATTCAGCGTAGAAGAAATCTGCTTTTTCTCCGATTAGATAGGGGGAGGGTTTGGCGAAGAAAGAAAAGCGCGCTTTTGAGGATTTAGTGCGGGTAGAAAAAGGGTGAATAGAGCCTCCTTCTAGCGAATAGAATTGTAGGTCTTCAATCGTTTCTAGCTTATTCCCTGTTTGGCGAATCCCTCTGCGAATATCTTTGAAGTCTTGTTGATCAAAATAAAACCGGATCCGAACCGGACGTCTAACAGGTTTACTATTGTCAACCCTCCAATAGCGATTCATGGTCAGCCAGATAGCGCGCGTCACATAATCGGCACCGGAGAGATCATTCGCACCCCGGCCGTAGTTGGCGAGTAGTCCACTACTTACGGTTAAACCCTCTTCCAGGTCACCGATATCCTGCCCATCCGTGTAGACGCTAAGGATCAGTTTCTGTTGGGCTTTATTGTAGAAATGGGTCCAACCTGTCTCATCGGCTATAACCGCATCCGCTTTTAAGAACTGGCCTGCTTTTTGCATCAGGGTCAACTGTTCGACGGATCCCGAAAGAATAGTAGGAGCACCGAGCCAAAATAAACCGATTAAAGCCCACGAAATAATATTATATGCTAAGAAAGAGTTTCTTTCCATCGCAACATATTCTGATTTTAGTCTAACAATGTTATCGACGTTTCCGTCGGATTGTAGTTCATTGATTTCAGGAGTATAAAAATAGCAGCTTTGCAAGAGACTTTACTCAAATTGACACCAATGTTTTTTATCACTGAAATGATGGGTGGTTCATTATCAAGTAGATAGGTATGGCAATTAGTTCAATAAGAGGGGGTGCTATACGCGGTTTACCCTTGCTTTTATGCGCATATTGCTGTGTAGTCCTTTCTTTGTTAGCGCATTTTAGAATGCTGGTAAACCTGTTTATACTCGGAGATGAACCAAAGTTACATATAGAAGAATAAAATATCGGACTTTACCGAGTTTTCGTCAGCAGAGATTGGTCTTTTTATCAGTTGGATTACATTCCTCGGTGCTCCTTCTTTCACGGTCTAGGTCAGAATGGTAGAGAAAGACGGCTTCTGATAAATTTTTAGTAGTTTGTTTCAGCTAAATATTTAGTACTTTATGACCTAAGTAAATGAATATTTTGGCCGAGGCGATTTTTGTTCTGATCAAGGCGCGGCGGAGCATCGTAGCCATAGCTACAAAGGCGAGTACGTAACGATGAGCTG
>JBCDIO010000251.1:0-5798 GCA_038748815.1 Bacteroidota bacterium | reverse complement strand
TAGTTCTACATTAGCCGGAAGGTTTGGTTCGGAAACGGAAGAAGGCTCCGTTGTAATTTGCGGTAAAAGATTTCCCTGCTCCAGTACCTGGATATAAACGGAACGCATGGAAGTACTTAGCCAGTCCCCGGTTAGGCTGTATTCCTCCACCTCGAAGGTTAGCCAAAATCCACAAGTAACTTGCGGGCTATTCCAGGTAAACAGGCCCGTAGCTTCGCTAAACGTATAGGTGTTATCAGCCCCGGGCGATACTTGATCTGGAAAAACGTAGTTCGGTACGGGGGTATCGACATCCTGCTCGGTTGTCACCAACGTATAGGTTAACTTATGCCCTTCGTCATCTATAGGGATTGGGTGATACGTAAAGACTTCACCCAGCTCCGTGGTAATAAAAGGTGGCTCGAAAAACAAGGGGCTACTATTGGCCACCCCTTCCTGTAGATCAAATTGAAGTTCCGTAAAAAAGGGAACACTGCCCGAATTTGGAAAATTCAGGTTACATAAATCTCCCGGAAGGTTAGGATCAATGACCCAGGCACGATGCTCGCCGTAGGTTCCAAAATCGTAAGCGATTGTATAGTGGTATTGAAACAGGTCGTAACGCGAGGCCACTACCGATTCAGCTTGTGGTATATCGAAACAGGCTCCATCGGAAAAGCAGATTTGAAAACCTAGATTTTCCAATTCACTGGTATTTGCGTAGGCAAAGTAATCAATGGTAGCAATGGTACTACCGTCTGTAGAATAGTGTAATTCTCCTCCTACGTAGGAGGATCCCTGCAAGGTAGTCGTGCAGATTAGCACCAGAAATAAGCTGCGGATTGGGTAAAACATAGACATTCATTTGGTTAGCAAATACAAGAAGGAAAGACCTTCTTTTTATTAGGTACCCAATCGATGTCGGTTGCTGCTTGAGGCAATCGTTTTTCTATAATCTATACCTCATTACTGTTTTACTAGGCTGGCTCTCAATGCTTTCTTTCCTTCTTTCCAAACAACCCAATAAATACCTGGTGGCCAAAGTTGGGTATCCAACTGAACTAAATCCTGTCCCTCTGGAATAAGCTGTTGCTCTACGCGTTGTCCAACAGGAGCATAGATTTCCAGGGTACCCGTTTCTCTATTTTCCGGTAAACGCACCTCTACCCAGGCATGAGTAGGATTGGGGTAAAGAGCTAAGGTATTCGAAGAAGACTCCCGTTCGAAGCTACTTACTTGTGGGCCGTAGGCAAAGGTGAAATACTGAAAACGAGTACCGGGGTTCGTACTCGAAAAATTATCCGTTGCCCGCAGAATGAGCTTACAAGGAGCTGCTACACTACTGCAAAATTCCGTTCCTCCAGTGATCGCTATTGAACCAATCGCCGTATCCGTACTAAACTCGATGGGTGCCGTGAATGTAGCCAATGGATCGGCCAGAAAACTTCCATACCCTTCGAGTAATACTTCTTGATCAACATCCGTAGCGGTAAGCTCTTTTGTGTATACTCCAAATAAGTCTGGAAGATAAACTTCTGTTGTATCTACGATGATCTCAGGAATCTGATTCCCTGTATCGTAAACATCGATCAGTACATTACGAATAACGGATGCCTTTATATCATTTTGAGTTAGGAGTTCGGTAACCCGGTAAGTAATCATATACCGACACGCTTCCTGGGGAGCTTCCCAAGTCATCAAGCCAAACCAGTGATCCACGTTTAGGGCGTTATTAGAACCGGGACTTATATCATTGGGATACACGTAATTTGGTACTGGCATATCTACGCCCATTCGGGGAACGATGTGGTCATAATTAATATACCCAAACGACGCATCATCGATCGGAATTGGATGGTAGGTGCATAATTGCCCCACCTCCCCCGTCAAATAGGGTGGCTCTTCGAACATAGGGCTAGAATATGCTTGATCCTCGGTGAGCTAAAATTGTAATTCCGTGTAAAACGGTATCGCTCCAGAATTCGGGAAATTAACATTACAAATACCATCTGGCAATTTGGTATCTATGAGCCAGGCCCGATAAAACCCGAACTCCTCCAAATCATAACTTATATCGTAACGATAGCGGTACAATTCGTAACGAACCTGCTCGACTTCAGTTGTTTGATTAAGAGTGAGGCACTCTCCATTAGAGAGACATAGCTCCAAATCTTCGGAATCAAGCCCCGAAAAAAAAGAGTACATATACACTTCGAAATCTACAACTGTGGATCCTTCTTCAGAAATAAAACGAATATCTCCTCCAACGTAGGTACCAGCCTGTGTGGATAGAGAAAAAGAAGCGCATAGGAGTAGCACTGACAAAATGCGTAGCATGAGTCATTCATTTGATTTTTGAGTAAAAAAGGAAGGGTAAGCAACAAGAAAACGATAAAAACCAAAATAAGTTGCCTTCTTTACAACTACTTCCGCTCCAAAACCGGTACGTCTTTTACGACTAGCTGTACGGTCTGGCGCACCCGTTCTTCCATCAGCACGATTTTACCTTCTCGAAGGCGTTGTAGGACCTCATTCTGAAAATGACGAACGGTGATTAGTTCTAAACCGGGTTCTACGGTAACTTGAAAATCCTTTTCGATCCGCTCGATAAACCGTGCCACCTTATCATCCTGATCGTACACGCAGACGGAGAAACTAATCGCCGTATTCTGCATCATCGTTACCTGGAGTCGTAGATCCGCAATCTCTTTAAATAAGAGACTCATATGGTGCTCGGCCACAAAGGAGAAGTCGCGGGTGCGGATCTGTACCAGTGCCTGGTTGGACTCAATGGCCACCATCGGTGGATAATTATCTTCTACTTCCGCAGCGACAGTAGTACCACTCCCCGTTGGCTCGATAAACGATTTAACCAACAAGGGAATATTCTTATTCTGGAGGGGTTTGATTGTTTTAGGATGGATCACCTTGGCCCCGTAGTAGGTCATTTCAATAGCTTCTCGGTAAGAAAGGCGTTCCAACTTAGTGACGTTTTCAAACTTCCGGGGATCGGCCGTCAACACGCCGGGTACATCTTTCCAAATGGTCATGCTCTCGGCATCCAGGCAATAGGAGAAGATCGCTGCCGAATAATCGGACCCTTCACGCCCCAGGGTGGTCGTAAAGTTTTCGCTCGTACTGCCGATAAAGCCTTGCGTAATGACCATCTTACCAGCTTCTAGCATGGGTGCGACATACTGTTGGGCCCGCTGTTGCGTCTCGGTCCATTGAACCCAGCCTTCCCGAAAAATATTATCGGTCATAATGACATCGCGGGCATCCAACCATGCACTCGTCATTCCTTGGGCTTGTAAATAGGCGTTGACAATCCGGGTCGATACTAACTCTCCGATCGAAACGATTTGATCGTACAAATAATCGTAGGGATCCTGCGGCTCCTCTTCCAATACCCACTCCACCTCCACGAATAGGTCATTAACCAGTGAAAAGACCTCGTGCCCAGCTTCGAATAGTTCTCCGATAACCGCATAGTGCGCTTGTTTGACGGCCTCAAAAAGCGCCAGGGTCTCTTCACCTCCACGGGCGTAGGAACGTACTACTTCTTCCAATGCGTTGGTGGTTTTTCCCATGGCTGAGATCACCACTAACAAGGGGCCTCCTCCATGCTGCTGAATAATGGAGCAAACATTTTTAATACGCTCGGCATCTTTGATAGAAGCCCCACCAAACTTAAATACCCGAAGTGCTGAATTCATAGATCAATCGTTGCAGTAGTGAGCAAAATTTCCGCAAAGATAGGGTCTTCCTTTAAAAAAATGGTCTGTCGTATGTAGATGAAAATCAGTACCTAAACTTGATGATAGTATACAATTCAATCATTCGGTATAGGTCATTTAATTCAAAATATTATTTTTACGCCCTATCCCATTCAGGACAATTTATATGGATTCAAATCTTCAAGAAGCCTTTATTTTACTTGGCGTTGGCATGGTTACCGTTTTTTTGGTACTAGCTCTAGTCGTCGCCACCGGTCAATTGATCATCTATCTATCCAATCGCTATATCGCTCCTGCCCCTACTGCTGCGGCTCGTAAGGGTCGAGTACCTTCGGGGTCTACCTCGGTTAGCCCGGCTACAGTAGCCGTTCTAACTGCGGCCGTAAAGGCAGCTACCCATGGCCAGGGAACGATTCACTCAGTAGTGAAAAAGAAGAAATCAGATTGATCATATTCTCTTAGTGGCACGCCCGGACCGCCCCCCACTGCCGCTCAAAGGAAACTCAGGAAGACTATTATCCTGTACGATTCTGGATAGGGACCATTAAAATTTGATTGAAACGCTTTCCGAGTGCGGTGCAAACCGGGCTCGAAGAAACCAACTATATTATGGCCAAAGAAATTAAGCTCTGCCTGGTCTATCGAGATATGTGGCAATCGTCCGGAAAATACATGCCACGGGTAGACCAACTAGAACGAGTGGCCACCGAAATCATCAACATGGGATGTTTTTCCCGCGTTGAGACCAACGGTGGAGGATTCGAGCAAATCAATCTCCTGTACGGAGAAAACCCAAACCAATCCGTCCGACGCTGGACCCAACCCTTCAATGAGGAAGGCATCCAAACCCAAATGCTGGAGCGCGGGCTCAACGGAATCCGGATGAATCCGGTCCCTAAGGATGTGCGCAAATTGATGTTCAAGGTCAAAAAAGCCCAAGGAACGGATATTGCCCGATCCTTCGATGGCTTGAACTATGCCCCTAACCTGGCCAATTCTTTTACCTACGCCCGTGAAGCGGGTATGGTAGCCCAGGCCGCTCTGTGTATCACCTATTCGAAATTACATACGGTAGAATACTTCATCAACTTGGCCGATCAAATGATTGAGCTAGGGGCCGAAGAGATTGCCATTAAAGATATGGCGGGTATTGGCCGCCCCGTATCGATTGGAAAGATCGTTAAAGGCATCAAAGACCGGCACCCGAATGTCCTTATTCAGTACCACGGACATTCTACGCCGGGCTTTTCCATCGTTTCTTCCCTCGAAGCGGCCCGCAACGGAGCCGATATCATCGATGTGGGTATGGAACCCCTCTCTTGGGGTACTGGACACGCCGACGTGCTAACGGTACACGCCATGTTGAAAGATGCCGGATTTAGTTTACCGGATATCGATATGGGTGCCTACATGCGGGCCCGTAGCCTGAGCCAGGAATTCATGGATGACTTCCTAGGGTATTACATCAATCCGCAAAACCGGAAGATGAATCCGCTACTCATCGGACCGGGTCTTCCCGGAGGTATGATGGGTAGTTTAATGGCCGACCTAGAAAAGAGCTTGCAAAGCCTGAATAAATGGTTGGGTAAGCGCGACAAGCCGCCCGTTACCCAGGAAGATCTTCTGATCCGCCTTTTCCAGGAAGTAGAGCATATTTGGCCCAAGATGGGTTATCCGCCCCTGGTTACTCCGTACAGTCAGTACGTGAAGAACGTAGGCTTGATGAATGTCACCCAAATGATCAAAGGCAAGGAGCGGTTCTCTATGGTCGATGAAAACACTTGGAGTATGCTACTCGGTAAGGCCGGTAAGTTACCGGGTCCACTCGGAGAAGAATTGCTCCAAATGGCCCAGGAACAGGATCGCGAATTCTTCCACGGGGTTCCCCAAGATCTCTATCCAGATGAGCTTCCTTTCTTCGCCCAAAAAATGGATGAGAAAGGTTGGGACTACGGAGAAGATGACGAAGAACTCATGGAATACGCCATGCATCCACCACAGTACGAAGACTATCGTTCGGGGAAGGCGAAAGAACGTTTCTTAGAAGATTTGGAGAAGCGAAAAGCAGCAGCCAAAGGTAGT
>JBCDIO010000250.1:0-5804 GCA_038748815.1 Bacteroidota bacterium | reverse complement strand
GCTGCGGTTCCTTTCAAATAAATCCAATTTACCGGAACGTACTGCTGCAGGACATTGCGATACTCGTTTTTCAAAGCAGAACAAGCCAGAATGGCTCCCCCCGACTCATTCCAATCCTTTAGCCGTTGTGCTAATAATTTTAGCCAGGGTTCGCGATCTTCGTCATTTAAGGGCTGGCCGCTCTCCATCTTCTGGACATTTTCCATCGTATGGAAATCATCGCCATCGTAAAAAGGAATATTCAAGGCTTGAGCCAAGGCCTTACCCACAGTGGACTTCCCGGATCCCGACACCCCCATCACAATATAAACGGAGCTTTTTTGCATAGCTTAATCCTTATTCGTGTAGTATTTTGTAACCTACATTTCTAACCTTTTTGATGGGTTCTTTTTGCCCAGCTCGTCCGTTACATGCTCGCCTTCGTAGCTATTGGCTACGAGCCTTGCGCGCCTTCATCTGAACAAAAATCTCCTCGGTCAATATATCCATTGATTTAAGTTACATAGTACTTAGGGTAAAGGTTAGCATACTCCCCTCAGCCGCATTTGGACCAATGTACACTCGGAAAGTGCCCGGTTCTAAAACGCGCTCCCCCGTGCCATTCACAAAAGAGAGTTGGCTCACCGGAACACTCAATGCAACATTTACAGTTGCATTAGCTTCCACACGCACCCGCTGGAACGCTTTTAATTCTCGGATTGGCCGGGTCAAGCTAGCCGCCACATCCTGGGTGTACAGTTGTACGACTTCACTTCCCGGTCGATTGGTAAGATTACGAATCTGCAATCTTACCCGCAAAGTATCTCCTATCTGCAGCGTAGAATCGACCAATTGAGGCTCCCCGTACTCCCATTCTGCATAACCCAAACCATACCCGAAGGGATAATGGGGGGTAAAACCAGCATCCAAATAGTGCGAGTCATTTCCTAAAGAACTTTGCCAAGCTCCTACGGGAATATCATCGATATGCACAAACTGCTCTGGCTCCGCGGGACGGCCGGTATTTTTGTGGTTGTAGAAAAGCGGGGACTGTCCAGCCATTTTTGGCCAGGTGACGGGTAGCCTTCCACCGGGTTCCTCTTTACCAAATAACATTGCTTCTAAAGCGGGGCCTCCCATGGTCCCAGGATGCCAATTCATAAGTACGGCATCAAATAAATCCTGCTGATCGTAAAAGGAGATGGGGCGTCCAGCCATGATCACAAGCACCAGTGGTTTTCCGGTTTTTTCCAATAATTCCAGGAGTTCTCGTTGGGCACCTGGTAAATCAATGTTTGCTCGACTGTGGGCCTCTCCGGAGAGTATTGCCTCCTCTCCTCCCACAAAGACGATTACATCCGATTGTCGAGCGGCTTGTATTGCGGCTGCGAATCCATTCGTTGAGCGATCGCGGCTATAGGCCAGCCCGGGAGCGTACTTTACGGTGTGCCCGGCGGCCTGTAGAGCTGCCAGTGGGGTTTGACTCGGCTCCGCTTCCCCGTCGAAGGTCCAGGTCCCTAGCTGCTCCCGGGGAGCATTGGCAAGCGGACCAATCAGAGCTACTTTAGTGCCAGAGGCCATGGGTAACACGTCCTCATTCTCCAAAAGTACGGTGGATGCAATAGCGGCTCTTTGGGCTGCCTCCAAATGGGCAGGCGCATACCAATCGCCATCGTGGTCCTTAGGTCGGTAGGGTTGATTAAATAAACCAAGTTCAAATTTTACATGTAGGATGTGGCGCACCAATTCATCCAACTGGGCCTCGGTTATTTCCCCACTTTCAATCAATGCCAGCAGATGGTTGTCGTAAGCCGTTGAAGTCATTTCCAGATCTAAGCCCGCTTGGGCCGCAAATTTTGCGGCCTCGCGCTCATCAGCTGCGTAGCCATGGGGAATCATTTCAATAACAGAATTCCAGTCGCTGACTACAATACCGGGAAATGCCCATTGATCCCGTAGAATATCTTGTAATAAGTATTGGTTTCCGGTAGCCGGCACTCCATTGATTTCATTAAATGCCGTCATTACCGTAGCCGCCCCTGCATCAATGGCCGCTTCGAAAGGAGGCAGATTGTTATTTTGCAGAAGGGGGTCAGAAAGAACGACCGTATTGTAATCCCGGCCACCAATGGCCGCTCCGTAGCCCAGATAGTGCTTGGCGCAAGCAGCCATTCGCTTGGGATCAGATAAATCTTCTCCCTGAAAGCCCCGTACGTAGGCGGCACCCAATAAGCTAGCCAAATAGGGATCTTCCCCTGGAGATTCAGCAATACGTCCCCAGCGGCTATCTTGGGCAATATCCAACATCGGGGCAAAAGTCCATCGGACTCCTACTCCACTGGCTTCGTGCGCCGAAATCCGTCCACAGGTTTCGGCAAATCCGGGGTCCCAGCTAGCCGCTAATCCCAGAGGAATGGGAAAGATGGTTTTGAAACCATGGATCACATCGCGGGCAAAGATCAGAGGAATACCTTGGGGGCTCTCTTCCACGGCAATGCGTTGTAGCTCATCCACATATTCTGGCTGCATCACATTGAGCATGGCACCGATTCGCCCCTCGCGAACCGCCTGCTTCAAAGACTCGGGTAGCCCTCCCTTGACCCGACTAGAGGTTCCGCGCAAGGCGGTTTGCCCAATCTTTTCTTCCAAGGACATTTCTTGGAGCAACGAATCAATGGTTTCGGCCCAAGGATACGATTTGGAGGTAGAGGTAGAGGTGGATTGGCAGGCAATAAGCCCAGAAAGGATGAAGAGGAAACACAGAAATCTGCCCATCGGTATTTTTTTCGAAGGAAATGGTTGTCACAGCGGCGATTTCTCAATTTGCCGAAATGTAAGGAAAATAATTAATTTTCCATTGGGTCTTACTTGGAAAGACCGTAGATTACCGGGAAGAAAAAGAGGGCTTCCCCGAGAGGGCCCATCCTACAAAAAGTACGCTCCTATGCAAATTCAAAACTTAAAAGGTTTTCCTCTCGTCGAATTAGTCGATTGCCTGAGTCAATCTTTCGCAAATTACTACGTCCCAATACCCGATGATATTAAATACTGGGGGCGGCGTTTCCGCGGTGCTCGAGTGGATCGAATCTACTCCTTTGGCGCACTAGAAGGACGCATGTTAGTCGGTTTTATTATGCAAGGAATTGACCAGTATCGGGGAGCTCGTACTGTTTTCAATACGGGTACGGGCGTTCTACCCAATTACCGGGGTAAAGCTTTAGTCGACCGGATGTACGAAGCTTCCTGGCCCGTTTGTCAGGAAAACAAGGTAGAGCAATGCGCTTTGGAGGTTATTCAGGAGAATCATCGAGCGATCCGCGTTTACCAGAGGAATGGGTTCGAGATCAGCCGAGAGTTGCGCTCCTACGCCGGAAAATTAGATGGTCCCAATATACCGCTCACCATCAGCCCATTAACGGAGTTACCAAGCTATGCCACCGACGATTGGGTATCCTGGGATTTCACCCGTACCGCCATGCTCATCGGGGCCTTTGACTATCGCCATTTCGAGGTTCTCGATAGCCAGCAAAACCGGGTGGGTTGCTTTAGCATCGATCACGATAGGAAGCTTTTGGCCAGAATGGATCCTCAGGAAGGCAGCTACAATGAGATTCTTTCGGCAGTACAGAAGCTGTACCCCGACGTGCGGATGGTTAATGTAGACGGCAGCAACCAGGACCTTATCCAAGCCCTGGAACAATATCAACTCGCCAACAATGTCAACCAATTCGAGATGATTCGCTCGGTCCCCTAATGGAAGCCTTCATCACACATCTGGATCAACAGATTCCATTAAACGAGTCGGACCGGGTGCTTATTCACCAGCATCTGCGGGTAGAGAAGTTTCCTAAAGGTTCTTTTCTGCTCCGCGAAGGGCAAATATCTCAATCCTTCTTTTACAACGTTGAGGGTTTTGTTCGGCTTTTTTATAATCAGGATGGTAATGAAAAAACTGCCTATTTCTTTCCTCCGGGTACCTTTATCAGCGCCTACGAGAGCTTTATTTACCAAAAGCCCGCTAACCTTTCTCTACAAACAATAGAAGCTAGCCGGGTCATTCGAATTAGCAGAGAAGCGGCCCAAGCCCTACTCAGCCACTCGCCTAAATTTGACCAATTAGCTCGCTGGGCCATGGAAAACGAATTGATCAGTTATCAGAAGATGGTGGCCAATCTGCTCCGCTGGACCCCCGAACAACGCTATGCTCAGCTCTTGCAAAAAGAACCGGAGCTATTCGCTCGTGTACCTCAACAATATATTGCCTCCTTTATTGGTGTCAGTCCAGAAACCTTAAGCCGTATCAAGAAACGGTGGCACACCAAAAAAACTTGACGATCGTCAAGAGGATTCTGGGATAAAGCGCGCTTCTTTATCCCAAAAAAGATGAAAAAGTTATTTGCTTTCCTAGCCATCCTTGGCTTCCTATTACCGAGCTATTGGGTATTATTGGAGTCCATCGAAACCGGCAATTGGTTTTTGTATATGGATCCGATGCATACCATGGAGCAAATGTTCGCAAATCGTATTTCCAGCATTTTTGGCCTGGATTTATTGTATGGAGTTTTGGTCTTCTTCGTTTGGTCTTATTTCGATGCCAAGGAACAAGGTGTAAAACGGGTTTGGATCGTATGGCTTTTAACGATGGTCTTTGGCTTAGCAGGAGGATTCCCATATTATCTATACCTACGCACACCAAAACCAGAAACCACCGATTAATCCTTCGTTTTGTAAAACGTTTGATTTTTCCTACCGGTACTTCCAATCATTGTCTTGACTTGTGGAGGAGTACTCTACACCCAGGTAAAGTCGGGCGACAAAAATGAGCAACGAGTACTGTAGAAACCATCTCGGGTATGGAGCGCTTCTTCGCAGGCCCATTTTTGAACACTAAGCAAAGTAGTACCTAGACTCCGGTAGCTGAGATTCGGTATTTTCATCAATTTTGGCCGCCCTAAATAGGAAAATGCAAGTATAAAATCGCATTTTATTAAAAAATAACTCCATGAAACCGGCATTCCTTTTCCTTTGCTTATTAGCCAATCTACACTGTCTATCCAATACGCTTGATACACTTCCTCTCACTACTTGTGATAGTTTTATAGTCCTTCTGGGAGAAGGCAACTTTGACGATGGATCTGGGCCTACCCCCTACAGTCCTAATCTAGATTATACCTTTCTTTGGGTTAATACGACCGTAAACAGCGATAAACGTACCTGGATAGTCTTCGAGACTATTGATTTAGGTCCGGGCGATACCCTACTGGTTTACAAGGGTGAATTTGGATGTGGAAGACCCTTTTATACGCTTACCGAAACTGATACTCAGTTCGCGATGCTTTTGAATGAGCCGACTTTTAATATGCTTTTCACTAGTGATGAATCGGGCGAAGGACAAGGTTGGGAATTCTATGCAGATGTAACCAATTTATTTTCCCACCCAGAAGAATACGGAGAGGCACTCACCATTCACCGTGAACCAATAAATAATGTGGCGATTCCGATTTTTGCTTCCTCTTTTGTAGACACATTTTTCACTTTCGAAAATGGACAAACCTGGGATTATTGGGGGTATTATCCGGAGTACCCATACTCAACCTATGCGTTTAAAACAGCGGATGATATTCAGAATGGCTTGACGACCTTAGACTTAGTTCGGATTAAAAAACATATTCTCCAAGTAGACCCAATGCAGAATCCCTATCGGTTACTAGCAGCCGATGTGAACGATTCTGAATCTATTACCACCCTCGATCTAGTGGCAATTCAAAAGGTCATTCTAGGTATAGAAACGGAGTTTCCCAATCAACAGATATGGAAATTCGTGC
>JBCDIO010000249.1:0-5850 GCA_038748815.1 Bacteroidota bacterium | reverse complement strand
TATATTTGGTATGTTTTGGAAAAGGGCTACAGCCAATGGCGCCTTTGCAGCCGTCTTGTTTTCCATTCCATTCTCGGCCTCGAAGATCAAAATGTACTTTCATTTCGGCCCCTTCCTCAAATGGATCAAGCAAAGAGCAGCGATCTTGGGTTAGCTGGAATTTGATGAATTGTGGATACTGACCATCTACTACTTCGAGTACGAATTCCCGGGCTTGAAAGGTTTGAGATTTCTGCTCAGTATCGTACTTTTTTAATAATTTTCCTACGGCTTCGTATGACATGTTCGGTTTTTTTCAAACTTCATTGGTGAAATGGAGCCAAGCCTACGTGTAAGGCTAAAACTTCGCCAAAAGTAAGAAAACCGGACCATTTGTGCGGTCAGAATCTATATTTTTGTTAAGCTTCGTGTGGTCTGCGCGGAGCAAGTTTGTAAATGTCGGTCGCCGTTCGGCATAAGATGGCTTGTCGGCCCCGAATGGCGATGGGAGCTAACAAGATTTCCGGATTCCGCTGTATTACGTTAATCCAACCTTCGTCATCGAATTCACGCCCCCGAATATGATTTTGGTAGAAGGGATGCGCTTTGTTCATCAGCTCTTTAGGATGTTTGTCTAGTGCCTGTAAGATCGTGCGCCAACTTGTGCCAGTTGAAGGGGCCATGGCAAAAGGATAGGACTTCAGGTGCCGAGTTAACCCCTGGGCGTGCGCAACCGTTTTTCGATCACCAGAAGAAGTGGGATTGTAGTAGATTAAAATCTCGCGTTGATGAGTCTTCATGGCATAAAATTTTATTTATTACCGTTAATATAGTCTTTTATTTGGTTAAATTCCATTTACGTAAAACATTAAATATTGCCTCATTTAAACGTCGAAATCAAAGCTAGGTGTGCGAATCCCGAGCTTATTCACCAGAAATTAAAGGCTTACGAAGCTCGTTATATTGGTCTGGATCATCAGGTTGATACGTATTTCCGGGTAGCAAATGGTCGCTTAAAACTCCGCCAGGGTTCCATTGAGCAGAACCTAATTCATTACCATCGGAGTGATCAAGCGGGTCCTAAGGCTTCGGATGTTCAGCTGTATAAACCAGGACCGGAGAGTGAGCATCTAAAAGAAGCCTTACGACGCGCTCTGGGTGTGTTGGTGGTCGTCGACAAGCAACGGCATATCTACTTTGTGGAGAATGTGAAGTTTCACGTTGATGTAGTCCAAGGGCTAGGTAGTTTCGTAGAGATCGAAGCGATTGATAAGAACGGAGATCTGGGTCAAGCTCACCTACAGCAGCAATGTGACTACTACATCCAGCACTTGGGTATCGTGCCAGAAGACCTCATTTCTGTATCTTACAGCGATTTGATCATGGCGCAAGATTCTGCTTAATGTCCAACAGTCCTATTACACCTGCCAAATTGTTGCTCTTTGGAGAGCATAGTGTACTACAACGCTCTAAAGCACTAGCTGTGCCGTATCCAAGATTGGGGGGGCAGTGGCGGCAAAATAAGCGGATAGAGCAATCGTCCTCCTTGTTGCCATGGGTGGCCTACCTAAGGACGGATGCGGTTAGAAGTAGCTACTTGGACGTCCAGCGCTTTGCCGATGATCTGCGAGCAGGTTGGTTCTTTGAATCTACGATTCCGATTGGTTATGGACTAGGGAGTTCCGGTGCCCTGACGGCCGCGGTATGGAGGAAATATGCCAACGAAGAGATAGAAGATTGGTCCGCTTTACAGCAGCAATTAGGTTGGATGGAGAGCTTTTTTCATGGTGCCAGTTCTGGAACCGATCCACTCATTTGCTACTTGCAAAAACCCGTGGTGCTTTCTAAAGCAGCGGGAGTACAAGAGACTAGTTTACCCGATTTTGATTCAGCTGGTCGGTATGAATTATTTCTGCTGGATACCCAGATTCCTCGTAGTACGGGGCGATTCGTGGAGGGTTTTTTAGAACAGTGCCAAGAAGCTGCTTACCTCCGGGAGATCTTGGAAAATTACAATCCCGTTTCCGATCAACTCATCCAGGATTATCTACAAAATAAACCAGATTCCTTACGCGAAGGTTTTAAGACCTTATCGGCCCTGCAATGGTCCTTGTTTCGGGCTATGATCCCATCGGAGGTAGAAGCGGTTTGGGAGGAAGGCTTACGGGAAGGTCATTATCACCTCAAACTATGTGGAGCTGGTGGCGGCGGTTATCTATTGGGTATGCGAGCCCTCGCGGCCCCTCACGGTGGTTTAGAGGATTGGAAAATTAAAAGCTATCATCGCTTGTAGTTCTTTTACGGAATGGAGCATAACCGTCTCTTTTTCTTTCATCACCTAGGTATTGCGAGGTTTACGGATTGTGGGTGAAATCGGCTACCTTATACCCTGAGGACTATACGCCTACGCCCCGAGTGCTCGGGGTGAGGTCTTCCCGAGCACTCGGGATAAGAGGTCCCCATATACTCGAGGTAAGAGAAACAAGGGTTGCTTCACTACTGCTCCGAACTCTCCAAAAGGTCATACTCTAGAGCTGCCCGAACTAAACCGGCTGTGTTTCGGGCACCTAATTTGATCAACAGGTTGCGACGATGGGTTTCTACCGTACCAAAACTGATGAAAAGCTTTTCTGCAATTTCTCCAGTGGTAAATTCTTCCACAATAAGCCCAAGTACCTGCTTTTCCCGACGTGATAACTGGGGAAAAGGACTCGCCGATTTCTTAGCTCGAGAACCACTCAGGCTTTGTAGAATAATCTCCGATATCTCCTCACTGTAGTATGACTTCCCTTTGGCAACCATCCGGATCGCTTCTATGACCTCATCTTTGCCCGCATTCTTCAATAAATACCCTTTAGCTCCGTACTTGAGCATCATTTTGATTAAAGAAGCTTCTTTAAGCATGCTCAGGGCCAGAATCTTCACTTCAGGATAGGATTTCTGAATTTTCTTGCAGGCGTCCACACCGTTCATAACCGGCATATTGATGTCCATTAAGAGCACGTCAACCGAATCCTTAGCTAGAATGTCAAGTACTTCCTGACCGTTATTTGCCTGATGGGTACAAGAAAAATCCTCCTCGGTAGAGAGCATCAGTCGGAGACCATCGATAACTAGTTGATGGTCGTCTGCTATGAGTATTCTTATTGGCTCCATAATTCTTCAATAATTGTTTCTTTTCTCCACACCTAGATTCGGAAAGGAAGCTGAATATTAACGGTAGTACCTTCCCCCACGACAGAATCAACGTCCATATTTCCTTTTAGGAAATCTACTCGGGCTTTTACCCCTTCTAGGCCATGTCCAGTAGTGATCGGCACTTCGTGGGGCGTAAATCCCTGCCCATTATCTTCCACCAAGATCAATAACTGACCACTGTGTCGAAATATTTGGATAAAGAGCTGGGTCGCTTTTGCGTGTTGTTGCACGTTTTCAACTAATTCTTGAATAACCCGGTAGATCATTACATTGCGATGGGCATCGGGCTCTTCGTCTAATCCAATGATTTCCAAGTTGCAGTCTAAACCTTCCTGGGTCGTTTGATCGGCTAGATCTTCCAGGGCTTCTTTTAATCCAGAAAGAGCGAGGGTGCGGGGCATCATCCGGTGGGAAATTCTTCGAACCTCTACACAAGCGGCATCAATGAGTTCATTCGTTTGGTGATATTCCTTGGTCGGCGATACCGTAGGAGAGAGGGCGTTGAAATGAGCCTTCACGGTCATAAGTAGCCCCCCCAGGCTATCGTGCAAGTCTTTGGCTATCCGTACGCGCTCTTTTTCCTGGCCTTCTACCATTGCTTCCACCCCTAATATCTGCTGTTCTTGTTGTAGCGAATGTATTTTCTGAATGCGCAACGATTCTTCCTGCTGAGCTATTTTTTGGTTGGCTTGAATGCGATAACGGAAGCCAATAAAAATACCAATAGCCACGAATCCCAAGAAGATGGAGCTGCCCAATAATCCGTTGCGCTCAAAAGTTTTCTGAGTAAGCTCAAGGCCCTGTATCTGCAGTTCTTGTTCCTTTTTTTCCGTTTCATATTGCTCCTGTAATCCTTGCAAGCGAGCATCAATTTCCCGTTGGTAAAGCGCGTCTTCTAATTGTGTTTTATACTGTAACCATTGAAAAGCTACTTGAGAAGATTGCTGCTCGGCTGCATTCTCCAGTGCAAAGGTGCTCATCTCTACTAATAGGGTCGTGTCTTTTAGCAATTCTCCAATCTCTACGGCTTGTTGCCAGGTCTCCTTGGCTGCTTGGCTTTGACGGGACGCATGATAGTACCTTCCAAGGGAAACAAGATTCAGTACCAGTGCTCGCGAGTGCTGCTGGGTCTGGTGTTGACCAATAACCTTTGCGATCCAGTCTGGATGACGGAGAAATTCTTCTTCCGATAGGATGATGTCTTCCGCATGGTGAGGGTCTAGCCAAATCGTTCCTTGGGCTTCGGCATAGTAACTTAGGTATTCTTCCAACGATTCAGAATACTTAGACCAATTTTCTGTGCTTCGATAAAACCGCGTCAGGCTGAACAAGGCGATGCCTATTTGTGTGGCGGTCTGGGGACTTTTTTGTGCTAGTTGGTAGGCTTGTGAGTAATATTTCTGTGCCAATTCAAACTCACCCAAAGCTTGGTACAAATGGCCATATTCTATGAAGATAGGCCACTTTTTGGTCTCTTGTTTCTGCGCTTCCCAGATGCGCTCCGCCTGCTGCAAAAAATAAATAGACGAGTCATAAAGAGGGGGTGTGGTTTTCTGGAAGTGGGCACCCAAGCTAAATAATGCCTTCGCCTTTAAGGCACTGTCTTTGGCAAGTTGGGCCTGTTTTAGCATCTCCTGTAAATTGAAATAGGCCTTGGGGAAATCTAGGTTTTCCTGATGCTTAAGATGTAGGAAATATCGGGCCTCGGCCAGGACCGCTGGCGTACCTAAGGTGGTACTGATCCGAATCGACTCCTCCGTATAAAAAATGACACTATCTAGTTGAGATTTTTGCCGGAATTTCGCTACCTCTAAATAGGCTCTCGCCGTGGCTAAATCTTCCACCCCTCGGTCCAGAATATTTTGTAGAGAATCCGGCAGTAGTTGAGCTTGAGCTGGCCTGGGAAGCCAAAACAAAAGGATCAACCAGCAGAATATGGACCAGTGCTTATTCATGGGGTTCAAGGATTTCTGCGTTTGAAATATTCCATTGGGGAATTTCTAGCGTGAAAACGGTGCCTTTTCCTGGACTTGTTTTGAGATCCCAACGCCCGTTTAAGAAGTCCATGCGCGATTTGATATTCTTTAGGCCAATACCCGGAGTGGACGGGGCTGAAGGAGTTGACATACCTTTTCCATCATCACTGACTACCAATTTCAACAGGTCTCCAGTAGCGTGGCTTGCAATGCTTAGGGTGTCGGCATTGGCGTGTTTGATCGCGTTGTGCACGATCTCTTGGACAATGCGGTATACGCTGGCCGATTTTGCGGGATCTTCCGATTCCGTAAGTTGGTCCAATTGCATATTGACCTTCAGCCCTCGAGCTTTGATCTGTTCGCCGAGAGCCACTATAGCACCACTCAAGCCATGGTTGATAAGAATTTCGGGATGGAGATCTTGGGCAATTCGCTGCATCTCACCCTGGGCTTCGGTAAGGAAGCCTCGCGTTTTGGTGGCTAGGTCAGAATGTGCCTTTTTTTCGGGTAGCAGCTGATCAAAGGCTTGATCGACCTGGTTTAATAGTGTCCCCAAGGTATTTTGCAAATCTTTAGCTACTCGCAAGCGCTCAATTTCTTGCCCTTTAGCCATCGATTTGATCTCCGTTAGCTTTTTCTTCTGCGTCAGTTGCTGTATGTCTTGCTCTTGAATCTGGCAGCAGACCCGGCAGATCGT
>JBCDIO010000248.1:0-5873 GCA_038748815.1 Bacteroidota bacterium | reverse complement strand
TAATTTTTTCCCTATGAAAGTAGTACTTATAAATAGGTGGGAAAAGGTTCTAAATCCTTCTTTCTTCAGAGCGAATTCTGCCACCAAAAACAATTCTGGTCGGCACACGAAGTCCGAGCACCAAAGATACAGTCATTTGGGAAATATTGCTATTTTTACTTGTGATTATCCAAGGGGGAATTCGACCTTAACGAAAGGTCATTTCTTCTCTTTCTGATCTTTTCGACCGCTATTATTTCTCCGATGAGAACCCGCATTTTAAGCTGCCTTTGGGCGGTTTGTTTACTAATCTTATCTTTCGCTCAACTATCGGATGACTTCTCGGATGGTGATCTCCTGTCGCCCGATTGGCAAGGACAGATCGATCTGTTCTCTGTTACAAACGAAGAGTTACAACTAACCGACGTAGATTACATAGGAAACCCAACGGCAATTTACTTGGATGCTCCAACCTCTCTGGGAGAGGCCACCACTTGGTCTTTCCTGGTTCGATTAGACTTTTCTCCTTCTTCTTCCAATTTTGCCAGAATGTATCTAAGCTCAAATTCAGCGGATCTCAGCGGTCCTCTGCAAGGGTATTATTTGCAGATTGGCGGAATTAGTGGTTCCGATGACGCCTTGGTGCTATATCGACAAGATGGAGATGGGGGAGATCGGGAATTGATCCTTTCCGGAATCACAGGAGGCGTAGGGACAGACCCAGCGATCGCACGGGTGGAAGTGACTCGCTCAACCTCTGGAGAATGGAGTTTATCGGCAGACTATTCTGGAGGTGACGACTTACAACTGCAGGGAGTCGCTACGGACAACACCTTTGATATTGGTCAGTTTTTCGGAATCTGGTGTCAATATACCACCACTCGCAGTGAAGATTTTTATTTTGATGATATCACCATTGATCCATTATACGTCGATACGGATGCTCCCGTTCTTCTATCGGGAGAGATTCTTTCTGCCACCGAAATCCTGCTGACCTTCAATGAAACCCTGGATCCAGGCAGTGCGCAGACAGTAAGTAATTACACGATTGATCAAGGCATCGGATCTCCCATCACTGCGACTTGGAGCGGAAGTGCACCTAACACGGTGGTGATTAGCTTGGGCAACCCGCTTGTCAGTGAGCAGTCGTATACGATTACTACGGAGAACATTTCGGATGTTGCCCTAAATGCTGCGGGGGTTCAAAGTATCGTGCTTGATTTTGTGGATTTTGGAGAGCCCGCAGCATACGATGTATTGATCAATGAAATCATGGCGGCTCCACCCAGTGGTTCTTCGAATGTATTGTTACCCTCGGTGGAGTACGTTGAATTATACAATCGCTCAAGCCAACCCTTAAATTTGGAGGACTGGCAGTTTTCGGATGGAGGGACTCCTCGGTTTCTAACGGATTATACCCTACTGCCGGGTGAATATGTCGTCTTGTTAGACGAAGCGGACTTAGATTCATTTCCAGACACAGAAAACTTGTTAGGGGTTGAAAGCTTCCCGGGTCTCAATAATACTGGAGATAATTTGCAACTTTTTGGCCCGGACGGGATGGTTATCCATCGAGTGCCCTATAATGTAGACTGGTACGCCAACACGGATAAAGACGACGGTGGGTGGTCTTTGGAATTGATTAATCCAGATAGCCCCTGCGAGGGACAAAGTAACTGGCGAGCTAGCGATGACTTGTTGGGAGGAACGCCCGGTAGAGATAATTCTGTATTAAACCCCGCTCCTGACACCAATGGTCCGGGTATTGCGTTTGCGTTTCCCAACGCCACCGGGACGGAGGTATGGGTGACTTTTTCAGAAGGTTTAGAGGCATTGTCGGCCGAGAATACGTCGAATTATGTTATTTCTTCTGGTATTCAGGTTGTTTCGGCTTTTTTTGATCCGGCTTTTCCGGATCAGGTGCGTTTAGCTTTAACGCCATCTTTAGACCCAACGCTGATTTATACCTTGCAGGTAAAAACGACCCTTACCGATTGCCTTGGCAATGGGGTTGGTATGGAGGATTCTTTTCAGTTTGGTATTCCCTCCGCGCCAGACGTTGGAGATATTCTGATTAATGAAATTCTATTCTTTCCAGAAGTTGGTGGGAAGGATTTTGTAGAGTTGTATAATGCCAGTAGCAAGGTGATTAATCTGAATGATTTGATCATCGGCAATATCTTTGTGGAAGATGATACTATCATCGAAGTTACCCGTGATTGGTTGATTTTGCCGGGGGACTATTTAGTGCTTACCGAGCTTCCATCGGACGTTAAGGCGAACTACGAAGTGGCTAACCCCCAGTGGTTACTTCAGTTAGATGCCCTACCAAGTTTCCCTTCGGATCAGGGAAATGTAACGATCTACACGCGTGGGGCTTCCGGAGAAGCCTTAATTTTGGATGCTTTTAATTACTCCGAGGATTTGCATAATCCGCTCTTAGATGAAGACCGTGGAGTGAGTTTAGAGCGAGTCGATCTTGGGGCACCAACCGATGAAACGAGCAATTGGCAGTCGGCGGCCGCTACCATTGGTTTCGGTACACCGACCGCTCCTAATTCTCAGGTTTTTTCTTCAGAATTGGGGGAGGATCTTGTTCAGATAGCCAAAAAGACGTTTACACCTAATGGTGATGGAATCGATGATTTCCTCATCATTGACTTTTCGTTATTAGAAGTCCAATATTCTGCTAATATTCGCATTTACGATGCCTTGGGACGGGAGGTGAAAAACCTGGTGCAAGGAGAACTATTGGGCACTTTTGCTCGCTACGAGTGGGAGGGAGATACAAAGGATGGATCGCGAGCTAGAATTGGACCCTACATTGTTTGGGTAGAATTATTTACGGCTGCGGGTGATCGAAAAGTATTTAAGCTACCTTGTGTGCTTGGAGGTGCATTTTGATACAAGGCATTTACAAAGAAAAGACCTATCGCAAAAACAACAAAAAAATACCGGTTGCTAGGCAGGTTGACAGAGGTTCTACTATTATCTCTAGTTGGTCTTATCCTTTTGGAGCCTTCTTATTATTATTTGAGCTTCTTATCCGCTCATGCCATAAAATTCATCTTTGGATTTCTACTACTAGGGCTTTTTTTTATGACTATCCAAAACCAGCGCTTAATGTTAGCGAGTTTGGGTTGCGTAGCCATTCTGTGTGTTGTACTGAAAGAAAAATCGGGGAATAATGTATTCCTGGGGGAGATGGAAGAGGTACAAGGTCTTGGAGTATTAGCTGGCCAATTTTTAATTGACCAACAAGAGGTACGTCCAATGCGGTTAAAAGATATGATCAATCGGTACGATTGGTCTTTTTTTACCTTGATGGGTAATGAGGTATCCCTACAAGCGAATAAAGATGAAATCCAAATGCCCGTAGTTAAGCCTCTGCAAAAAGTTGGGGATGAGCAAGTTTGGATGTTTAGTCGCTGGGATTTTAAAACCATTGACACTTTACACCTGCAGAATGATTATGCTTGGCATGTCCAAACCACGGATAGTCCAATTCCCATTGATCTTTTGGTGGTTCGGACCACCGAGGTGAATAATCCAGCGTCCTATCAGTTAATGCGGGATCAGTTAAGTGATTTAACCACTTATATCGCTACGTTTAAGCGACCTTTTTTGGTGTTGGGGCAATTTAATACGCATCCCTGGTCCAAAGAAAAAGAACAAGTCGTTCGAAACGGCCAACTCAAAGATAGTCGACAGGGTTTTGCTCCAACTA
Source organism: Bacteroidota bacterium (assembly GCA_038748815.1). GTDB lineage: Bacteria > Bacteroidota > Bacteroidia > Chitinophagales > Saprospiraceae > JBCDIO01. Next base: position 2,167 of record JBCDIO010000248.1, on the reverse strand, counting down.
TTCCCCATGGGAAAATCACTATCTGGGAAATACCACAAGATCACATTCTGTATTCTAAAGAGTTTATCTGCCAGGAATTTAGCACCTTGAGTACAGCCGAATATTTACACTTGGGAATAATGGCTAAATTGGTGCTCTATCCAAATCGATTTATTAGAAATGACTGACTTTTGGAGAAAGCGTATAGGTAGCTTCAAATTCGCAGGTCGTGGGGTTCGCTTGTTAATTTCCGCTGAGCATAATGCCTGGATTCATTTGGGGTTTACCTTAGCGGTGATCGGCTTTAGTTTATGGTGGGAGGTGTCCGCCACAGAATGGTGCTTACTCATTCTTAGTATCGGCGTGGTTCTAGCCGCAGAGGCGTTCAATACGGCCATTGAAAAATTAACGGATCTGGTTTCTCCTGATTACCACAAATTGGCCGGCCAGGCAAAAGATTTAGCGGCGGGGGCAGTTCTTTTGACCGCGATTGCTGCCGCTTTAGTCGGATTCATTATTTTTGTTCCAAAGCTCTGGAATTGGTGGTTTTAAAAACCTACTATCTTTTTCTCCATTTTACCCCTGTCGATTATTTATTAAGCCAATGGAAAACGCTCCGATCCCCCAGGATGGAAGGATTGTCGTTGAGTAGATGGGCTCTATCAGAGCAATAATCAAGCTACGAGAAAGGTTATATGCTATCCTTGCCAGCCAAGCCATGCCCGTTGGAAGATGGGGTTGTGTATGGCCGGTTAGTCACACCAAACGATACCCTAGAAACTTTAAAACCTTGTAAAGATGCTTCGCAACTGTTTTCTTTGTTTTTGCCTAGTCTTGGGAATAGGTTGGAATGCCCCCCTCCTAAGTCAAGAACAACTTGGCCTGCGGCTAAGTAATTTTGGTGGAATTAATACCGTGTTTCTAAATCCAGCGGCTAATGGCTTTAGTAGGCTTTCTTATGATATTAATTTTGGAGAAGCATTTGGGTTCGTAGAAACGAATTATGGTTTTTTACGTAATACTAGTCTATTAGACCTTTATCGTAGAGGGGAGAATCTTTCAATTATTGCCGCTCCGACCATCACCGAAGATAACCCAGCGAATGCGAATGATATTATTCTCGATTTTTCGGAGAACAGAAGGGATCGCTATTTAACGAGTAGCTTTGGTATCACAGGGCCCTCCTTCATGATCAACCTTAAAAGCGGGCACACCTTTGGTGCATTTACCAGAGCGCGTGTACACGGTGGGGCCCAAAATTTGCCAAATATTCTGAGCTACTATACTTTTGACGCTTTTCCAAATAATACCCCCATTGCCATTGAGCAGTTTTCTGGGGCCTTTGCTTCTTGGGCTGAGCTAGGCTTGAACTACGCTTATCGCTTCCAAGCCGGTACGGGAACTCTTTCTTTAGGAGGTAATGTGCGATTTTTACAAGGATACGAAGCTGGATACTTCGATAATGAGCGGGATATTGAATTCACCAAGCTAGAAGATTTACGGTCAAGTTCCAATTCAGTACAGATTAGCTACGGATATACGAACTCTCAAATAGGTGCAGATGATATTAGCCCGTCTGCTAATGGAACTGGATTTGGCCTGGATTTAGGGATGGTATATGCAATAGATGGCTACGATCACGATTATCAATTCAAGTTTTCAGCATCCATTCTGGACATTGGATCTATTCAATTCAATCAAAATGTTCGGAATCACCGATTAGTCTTTAACGAAGAAGTTATTGTAGATGGCTCTGCTTACGAATTTGCGGAAGGGGCGGAGGATTTAACGACGATTACGGAGGTCTTCAGCGCACAGGTCTTGGGGGATTCTTCGCAATCTTTGCAGAACGGAGGCTTTCGTGTTTGGTTACCTACGGCTTTAGCATTACAAGGAGACTATTCGGTAACTCCTTATTTCTTCGTAAATGCTACTTTAATTCAGCGTCTTGCGACGGGAGGTAAATCCCTACAGCGAGGAAATCTACTCGCTCTTACCCCTCGCTTAGAAACCCGCTGGTTGGAATTTGCCATGCCGGTAAGTCTTTACAATTACGAAGCCCTGCAACTGGGTATGGCCGCTCGGCTTGGAATTATAACGATCGGTACCGAAAAACTCGGTAGCTGGTTTTGGAATGCGAATCTATCGGGTATGGACTTCTACGTGGCGGTGAAATTCCCACCTTTTA
>JBCDIO010000247.1:0-5875 GCA_038748815.1 Bacteroidota bacterium | reverse complement strand
CCGCCGAAGTGGCCGCTACGCGTAAAGCGAGTAAAGAAGAGATCGCAACGATCCAGAGCGAAACCAAGACGAAAAAGCAGCAATACTTAAAAGAAGCCGAAGAAGCTCGTAAAGTGTCTCTCGCTGAGATCGCTGCCGCCCAAAAGGATGCTAGTGAAACGGTATATGAAACGAAGCAGCAAGCAACTCAGCAGGTCACGCAAGTGAAAGAAGAAACCGCTGCTAAGATTGCCGCTGAACGGAAAAAGCTTTCAGATATCAAACAGGATGTAGCCACTGCAGAAGGCCAGAAAAAGAAAGCCCAGGAAGCGCAGAAAAAGGCCGAAGCAGATGCCGCCGCCGAAGCTGAAGCCTTGAAAAAGATACAGGAAGAAATTCGCCTAGCGAAAGAGGAACTGGCTCGGATCAAGGCCGAAATGGAAAATCAAGAGAAGAACTAGTTTCTAAAGATTTATTAATAAAAAAAGTGCCGTCCTGAATATTCGGAACGGCACTTTTTTTATTTGGAAAGCTTGCGAACAACCCCCAATTGACCATGCCAAGACCGCGGGCTTAATCCGAGCCCCCAATCTCCCAAAGCTTGCTGACGGCCTAAAGCAATTTGTACGCTCCAGTGCTTACCGAAAGACTGCTCGGCAAAAAGACTAGCTTGCCATTGGAAAAGATTAGTTTTCCGGATCGCTAAGTCATTGAGTAAGACCCGTTCAGCGTTCACTGAATTTACCCCGTAGCCACCGTGGTTTGCCAAGATGCCATAACTTCCACCCAAATAAATACCTACCTGAGAACGACTGGGTAAGGGAAGTCCGATTCCCACCTGCACTGGAATAGATAGTATCCGGTGTTTCTGCCAACCCGTAAAAGACTCCAGAGTAGTTACAGTAGCTATAGTTTCTCCCCGGAATTCTTCGATAGTCCCATTTGCATATTCAACGTAGGCAATCACTTGGTTTTCGAGGGTTTGAAATTCAACGAGTTCTTGGTCGTAGGTGATTTGACTATTGTACTGTTGGAAAGCCAAGCCCGATTCTAACCAAAGCCAGGGCTTGATCGTGTATCGTGCCTGTATACCCCCACCAAAAATGTCTACTGGATCTGCGGCTGCTAAGCCGGATTGGGATAGTAGCCCGTATTGTCCCAGCATAATTACACTCCAGGGAGACATTTTGCGAGGACGCGGAGCATGGGCCTTTTCCAGCTGGTCTGCCGAACTCAAAAAGTTAGGAGAATGGCTAGGGAGTACTTTGACCAAAGGCACCAAGTCCAATGGTTTTGCTACCGATGCTTCGGCTCGGTTCAATGTGGGATTAATCGGTATCCTAGGCAGGGGCACCGTTAAGCAATTTAAAGAGGAATTTTGAAGAGTAGCATGTTGTTTGTCAAAATTTTGGGAATTAGATATTCTACTCTTCGCTACTGTTTTCCGGTTTGCCGTCTGACTAGATTGGGACAGATCAGCGGTTGGAGCAGCAGGTGTCTTCGATCTGGTTGTTTCGGTACGATAAGTACCAATTGTATTATTGGCTATGGGCATTTCTGGTACAGTGGGAATCGCCTGCTCTTGCTCGATGGTTATCGCATCGGGAGCAGCGTGTGACTGCCATTCTCCGGCCACTAAGCCGGTGCTAAAGCCACCTAATAGCATCCACCAAAAAAGGGGAGATCTCCGTTTGGACTGTTGCGAGCGTTTCACTTCCAGATCAGCCCAGGCGGCATCGAGGTCCAGATTATTACCCAGCTCCTGCATTCGTTCGTTGAGGTTATCGTCAAGCCAGTCTCTCATGGATATTGGGTATCAGGTCCAACAATTTGATTTTCAATAATTTTTTGGCGCGCGATAATTGGGATCGCGAAGTACTACTACTTATGCCTAAATGCTGCGCAATCTCCTCGTGGCTCCATTGGTCGAAGCAGAAAAGATTGAAGATGGTTTGGTAGCCTTCCGGTAAGCCTCGGATGGCTCGTAGAATGATTTCTTGGGGAACTTGTTCGAGCATTTGCTCGTCTAGTTCGGTTTCTGGGATCTGTTCGACAAACATAATCTGTCGGTAATGCTTGTCTTTACGGATTAATTTCAAAATAGTATTGGTACACAGCCGGTGGAGCCAAGCTGCGAAGACCCCTTTTTGAGCGTCGTAGCGTTGAATTTGGTTGAACAGGTGTAAGAAACATTCCTGCAAAAAATCCTTGGCTTCGTGGTCATCTTTACTGTAGCGGCGGCACCAACCGTACACCATCGGGGCATACTGGTCGAATAACAAGCGTTCGGCTTGTTTATCCTTTTTTTGGCAGGCTACTATGATTTCCGCTGGAGTCAAAGGTTTTGGTTTTTCCCGAGGAAGTAAAAGGGGAGTGGTTAATCCGCTGATCAACCACTCCTAATTCGTTTTATCTAGCTTCCTAAGAAGCCAACTAGAGTGATTACTCCGGTATCATCTGTACTGCTTACTTGCTCAGTAATGCTTGCGTCAATTAAATCAAAGGTAACAATGTTTCCAGCCGAAGCACCGTCCGGAGCTGCGAATAGAACGTCATTCCCAACAATTTCATATACTTTCTCTGGTTGCCCAGTTATGGTTAACTGTGTAGATACGGCCCAAAGTGGATCATTAAGATCTTCGGTCCAATTAATGAATACAATGTAGTAAAGGACACTACCAGAAGGGTAGTTCGCAATGATATTTACACCAAATGAATATGGGTCACCGGTGGTGGCAGAGTAACTAACGTCTATTGGGAAGATATTGTCGTAGAACTCATTGAACACCCCTCCAGAAATATACATACCTAGGGCTAGATCGTTTCCGCAGGCGGACATAGTACCAAAATCAACGGTGCTAGAAACTGGAAAATCCGCTGGATCGCTGACAATTAGGTTTTCACTATCAAAAGCTCGGATGGTAACCTCCGTACTTGAACAGACTAGATATTCTCCATTAACCGTACCATCGGGTTGCACTTGGATAATTTCTGAGTTTGGCGAACTGGAGTTCCCTTGCACCATAATATACCCATCGGTTAGTGGATTATTATCGCAATCAACGACTGCACCAGAAATATTAATAAATTCTTGGTCAGGAGCGGTAATGACGAAAGTAGTCAAGGAAGTATTTTGGGAATATGGTCCAACTTGTTCCGTGTAAATCTCCTCGTTACAATCGTTGAAAACCGTGATCTCTAGCAGTTCGTCGTTGGGTACCCACCCTTCGAAGTTTCCTTTATCATCGGTTAAAGTACAATACATGACACCGGTACTGAGTTGTTCAACGCAAACTTTGGCCGAGGTTTCAAAACCATTAATGGATACGCCTCCGTCGAGGTAGATAAAGTCGATGGGAATATCGCAGTTCCAGAAGGAGAAATGGTCTACTTGTCCTACATAAACGCCGTTGGGTTGTAAGTTGGCTTCCCCTTCCTCAATCCACAATCCAGAAGCTTCATCGAAGTGCCATAATGGAATGGTCGCTGGAGCATTGCCTTCTAGACTTCCTGGCACCTCTACGGTAAGAGTAGCGGGCTCACTGATCTGCAGGGGATTCCCAGAAGGATCTTCTAGTTCTACCCGAAGCATTCCGAAGCTCTGCAAAGCTCGCATCTCATCTTGGTCATCTACAGCTAGTAAATTACCGGGCATGATTTCTTGATAGTCAGTTGCCGTTGGGTCAATGTATTGAGAATACACCATCACTGTTCCTGTGTAGGCCTCACCATTAGCTTGTACCATGGCGTTTTGCTGGAATTGAACCCCACTACCTCCATTTAAGAAAAAGACCCCTCCTTGTGCTGCGTTAAATTCGTAGCTCAAAATGCGGGGACGGAGTTTAACATCTAATTGGTTAACTCCATCTTCGGTAGGGTTGATCGTTGGATAGTGGGAAAAGAAACCCTCTTTTTGGATGCGGATAGCGGCTCGATCACCTCCAGTAGTAGCGGTGATACTGTACCGACCATTCACGTCAGACAGCACTTGTTGGCTACCCATAGTGATGCTGGCTCCTTCCAATACATTTCCATTCTGGTCGAATACTCGACCTTCTAATTGGGTCTCAATGTAGACCTCCGGTTCGGGCGTTTCAACGATTGTCTCCGTAACCGTGTTGTCTTTACGACAAGCCCCTAAAAGGAGGACAAAAGCGAAAAAAGTGAAAATAAAATATCTGGCATTCATGGATTACTTAGTTTGATCGTTGTAATTAAATAATGTGAGGAGCGCGCGTTCAAGAGATATATCCCTATATTTTGGGAACGCTGCATCCAACCGTCAAAAAAATGTTAACAGCTTCCTAAGCGGTCTTTTTTCCTTCGGGCATTCGCAATATTTTGAGCACTTTTGGGGTCTAGTAGGTAAAGCCACTAGGGCTGTAAGAACCGATTCATTAAATAAATGCTACTATGAACCGCTTATTCTATCTTTTTATTGGCCTTTTAGGCTGGATGAGCCTATCTGCTCAATCCGGATACCAAATTGATGTTCAGATCGATGGTTTTGAACAACAAGAAATATATCTGGGGCACTATTTAATGGATAAGCAGTATTTATCAGACACCGCTTATTTAGAAAATGGGCATTTCGTCTTCCAGGGAGAGGAACCGCTCAATCCTGGGATGTATCTCGTAGTAATGCCACCGGAAAATCGCTTTTTTCAAGTTTTGATCAATGAAGGGGAGCAAAATTTCTCAATGCATGTAAAAGACGTCAATGAGGTAACCAATGGCCTTAAGATCGAAGGATCCCCAGACAATCAACTTTTTTATGATTACCTAGCTTACCTGCGGGACCAACGCCCAGAAGCCGATGCTCTACGCCAGCAAATCAGTGAAACAAAAGATGCCAAAAAGTTAGAAAAGCTCAACGAGCGGATGGATAAGCTTAATTTGGATGTTCGAACCTATCAGGACGATCTGATTACCAATCATCCGAAATCAATTACAGCGGCCATTATTCGGGTAAATCTTCCATTAGAACAACCAGATTACAACAATCTAGACTCTCTAGAGCGGCAAAAAGCCGTTTGGTATTACAATAAGCAACATTATTTTGATGCCATTGATTTAGGCGACCCTAGAATGGTTCGTACGCCTTTCTTGTTTCAGCGGGTCGATGGATACTTACAAAAAATGACCTATCAGCATCCAGATTCCTTGGCTGAGTCGTTGGGTATTTTTTTGGATCTAATGAAGCCCTCGGAGGAAACATTCAAGTACTATTTGGTACATTATTTAAACGAGTATGCCGGCTCTAAAATCGTTGGGTTTGATGCAGTTTACGTAGCATTGGTAGAACGGTATTATATGACTGGGCAGGCTACCTGGACCGAAGAAGAGCAATTGGAAAAGATTATCGATAATGCCAAACGATTAAAGCCCCTTCTTATCGGTAAAACCGCTCCTAACATTGAAATGGAGACCCAAGGGAAGGAAAAGATATGGTTACACGACTTTGAATCACCCTACACGGTTCTTTTCTTCTGGGATCCAGGCTGTGGACATTGCAAGAAATCAATGCCCGATATGGTGAAGTTCTACGAAGCTTACAAAGACCGTGGTGTCGAGGTCTTTGCGGTTTGTACCAAGTTGTATAATGAACTCGATGAGTGCTGGGACTATATTGACGAAAAAGGGATCGGTATCTGGCTAAACACCGTAGACCCGTATCACCGCTCCCGGTATAAAACGATCTACGATATCCGCTCCACTCCCCAGGTGTACATTCTGGATCATAAAAAAGAAATCCTTTCCAAGCGAGTGGGAGCCGAGCAGCTTCCCGAGGTGATGGAAAAAATTCTAGAGCGTTTTGGAGAACCCGAAGAGGAACTACGGCGGTAAGTTGTTAGAGTGCTCTGTACCTCCTAGAGTAATCAAGGGGATACAGAGT
>JBCDIO010000246.1:0-5888 GCA_038748815.1 Bacteroidota bacterium | reverse complement strand
CACAATGGCGTTGCAAGAATTGACTTTATTGAATATACTCAGCGCTTGTGCAGACACCTAGCCAACCTCTCTCCAGATGGGTCTTACCCCCAATTTAATCTTCAAATTGAACCGATCTTTTTCAATCTGGAAACCTCGATCCCACTTGGAATCATGTTGACGGAGCTATTGACCAATAGCCTAAAATACGCCCGATTGCCCGAGCGAGAGCTACGGATCGGAATCCAACTACAAGCCTTTGAAGATCAGTTTAAGATCGTTTACCGCGATAATGGGCCCGGCCTGCCAGAAGGAGGGATTCGCCAACGGGAAGGTGGTTTAGGTACCTATTTATTGCGGAGTATGGCCCGTCAGTTACGCGGTGAATTAGTGAGTCGAACAGAATCAGGTGCTGTTTTTGAAATCCAATTCTTTGAGAAAAACAAGTTGACCAATATTGAGATTAACCCCGAAGAAATTAGACTAGGAGCATCCACAGAGCAATGATAATTTGGTTATGACCGAGCACAAAAAAGAATATAATATCCTGATCGTAGAGGATGAAGTGTTGATTGCCGATACCATCCAACGATACGTAGAATCAGAAGGCCATACGGTAGTCGGCCAAGCAATTAGTTTCGAAGAAGGACAAGCCCTTTTTGATGAGCAAGAGGTTGATCTAGTACTTTTAGATATTCGGCTGAATGGTCCGAAAACGGGTATCGACTTAGCGCATTATATCCGGACAACGGCACAGCCAAAGCCGTTCATCTACCTAACGGCTCAAGCGGATTCTAAAAATATAGAACTGGCCAAAGAGACCTTTCCCGCTGGGTATCTTTCTAAACCTCTGCAAAAACAAAGTCTTATCGCTTCCATGGAGATCGCAATGCACAAATACTTCACAGCGGTTGACGAAGTGGCTAAAATTTCCCTCAACGATGGAACCAAAAAATACCTAATACCCATTGCCAAAATTCAATTCCTTCGATCTGAACATGTCTACGTACAAGTCTACGTTGAAGGAGAAGGAGTAATCGTACAGCGTTCTTCGCTCAAGGAATTACTTGGCTTGTTACCAGAAGAAATATTTATTCAGACCCACCGTAGTTATGCCGTCAATCGGCAGTGGATAAAACACTGGAATGGAGAAGCGGTAATCATTGGCGAAAAGAGCATTCCGATCAGCCGGAGTAAAAAGAAAGAAGTCTCCGATGCCCTCAAGAATGAAAATTAGAGGATCGGAAAATTAGCCTGAGTAACCGATCCAGGTATTATTATAAGCCGTAAAAAGGGGAACCTTTTTACGGCTTATTATGTAGATACGCTAATTCTATACTCGAAGCGAAGTGGTTTGGGAAAGTTAGCGCGAAGTTTATGTACTTGTCAACAAGGCATGAGCGAACGTTTCCGAAGGACAAACCACTAGGTGGTTTGAGTGAGTGAACCGCGAAGCGGGTGGGTAGTGTTCAACAGCCTTAGTTTCAGCGCCCCGAGTGCTCGGGGTATAACGCAGTTGACGGGGGCAGAAACAAGTGAAAACGACTCAAACCACTTCGTTTCGAGTATAAATACTTAACCCCAATGTATGGAATCCTGTATTTTCTGTAAAGTGGTAAAGGGAGAAGCCCCCTCTTGGAAAGTCTTTGAAAACGAACGGGTCTACGCTTTTTTAGACATTAACCCGGCCACTCGCTATCATACCCTGGTCGTTCCCAAAAAACACGCTACCAATATCTTGGATGTTGATTCGGAAGATTTGCAAGCGGTGATGACGGTTGTTCAGCAGCTTACCCAAAAATATCGGGACGAATTAGGATTCCAAGATATTCAAATCATTACCAATGCCGGGGCGGTCGCCCAACAAACCGTGTTTCATTGGCATGTCCATATCGTTCCTCGAACCATTGGAGATGGACAAGATATTTATTGGAGAACCCACCCGGAGTGGAGAGGGGAACTTGATGCTATGTTAAAGAAGTTATCTTGAGGATGCATTACCAATAACGAAAAACCGAATACGATGAAATACTTTCTGAGCCTGGCCTATTTTCTGGCCGTAGCACAAATGACTGCTCAAACGGTCGTTGGAGGAGAGATCTTTACCAAAGAGGCGTATCTCTACGGCCGCTTTGAAACCCGTATGCAATCGGTAGGGGAGAGCGGGGTAGTTTCTTCTTTCTTCCTATTTAACCTGGATCTCGATTGTAATTGGCCCGCTGAAAACAATGAGATCGATATTGAAATGACCGGCAATAGTGAGGATATCCTTTTTACGAGCCATTACCCAGGGCCAAACTATCATACCGACGCCTACGATGCTAGCTTTAATCCGCATGACGGTATGCACGATTATGCCATCGAATGGGAGCCTGGCGTCGTACGTTGGTTCATTGACGGAGAATTGGTTAATGTGCAAGACCAGCCTTTTGTGGATGAATTGATACATCCGATGCGCATCTTTATGAATCTGTGGGTTTCGGAGATCGTGGCCTGGGTAGGTCCCTGGGATCCTGGAGTGCTTCCTCAGGAATCTACCTATGATTATGTCCGCTTCTACGAATATACGCCCGGGAGCGGGTCCAGTGGCACGGATAATAATTTCACCTTTGCTTGGGAGGATTCCTTCGATAATTTAGACCTGAGTCGTTGGGAAGTTTCGGAGTATAAAACGTTGGGTAGCAGCCTCAATACCTTCTTATCTTCCAATGTGGTGGTGGAGAATGGCGAACTGATCTTACAGCTAACGGAAGCTACGCCGTCTGGTGCACCCGCCCCCGTAACTTTTCAGGTAGATATGCGAGAATACAGTTTGGCTCCCGGCGATGTGGTCTATCTTAATGGCACCTTTAATGATTGGTGTGGAACCTGTGCTCCCATGGAAAATCAAGACGGTATCTGGGTAAGAACCGAAAATCTCCTTCCCAATGCGTACGAGTATCTGTTCACCATTAACGGATGGAGTGAAATTGGGAATGCCCCGGCCGGTAGCGATTGTGATTGGTTTCCCTGCGACGAATTTGCCAACTATGGAGTTGCCGTCCCACTAGATGGTTCGGCCGTAACGGTGGAAGCGACCTGCTGGGCATCTTGCGACCCCTGTATCACTACTTCGGTCTATGAGCCTGTGGACACTCCATCCCAATTACTATGGATATCGGATCTGCTCGGGCGCTGGGTATGGAATCCTCAACCGAATCAGGTCTATCTTTTTTACTACGATGATGGGCGGGTAGTTCGATCTGTATTTTTTGAATGATGATTCTATCCAGGTCGTAACCACAGACCTTCCTGTTTCTCGTTGAAAACCTGGTGTTCGTCGAGTCCACTTGGTATTCTTGGTAGAAGCTTGTAGTTTAAAAGAAAAAGAACAGCATGAACCAGAAACAGATTGTCGGCTTCCTGGTGATTGGAGCCGCCATATTCTTAGGAATAAAATTATTGCCCATGCTTTTGGCCTTGACCTTTGGCCTTTTGGGTATGGTAATCAATTTAGCCGTATGGGCTTTGATTATTTACGTTCTGTACCGAGTTGTTACCTGGGCTTTTAGCTCTAGTAAATCGAATTAATCGCAATCGGAAGGAAGCAACACCTTCTACTAATTATAGTCCTTAATGGGGAACTCCCATTAAGGACTCTTTTGTTAACCAACTTTAAAAGAACGATGCGTTTAACCTATCTACTAATTCTCCTTTGCTTACCCATGTGGGTTTTGGGTCAATGGTCGGCCGCCGAAAAACAAATAGATGCCTTATTCAAGGACCAATCCGAAAACACACCCGGCTATGTAGTTGGGGTCTTCAAAAATGGAGAATACTTGTTTAAAAAAGGCTATGGTTCGGCCAATTTAGAATATCAAATTCCTATTGATGAGCACTCGGCTTTCAATATCGCTTCCTTATCCAAGCAGTTTACGGCAGCGGCGATTGCCCTACTCATTCTGGACGAAAAAGTAGACCTAGAAGATCCGGTAAGTACCTATTTAGAAGATTTCCCTTTTTCGGAAATTAAGATGCAAGTGAAACACCTGGTTTATATGACCAGTGGCATCAATGATTACTATTACAACGAACGTACCTGTGGAGATTGGAGTACGCTCCAATTCTTCAATATCGATACCGCCATTCAAGCATCTTATGGATCCGGTGAGCTCATGTACGCACCGGGTACCCAATGGTCATACAGTAACATCAACTATATGTTACTGACGAAGATCGTAGAAAAAGTTAGTGGCCAATCCTTTGCGAGTTTTGTACAAGAGCGACTCTTCAAACCCCTAGGGATGGATCATAGCTTGGTCAATGATGATGTTTTTACGGTGATTCCGGGCCGAGTGAATGGCTATAATGAACGCACAGAAGAGAATACCGACTGGATGCTGGAATACGGTTATCTGAATGAGCTAGGGGAAGGCTATTTGCAGCTACCCCGAAATTCACCCCATTACGGAGGAAGTGGCATATACACGACCCTAGATGATCTGGGAAAATGGTTAGCTAACTTTGCGAATAAGGAACTTGGGGGATCTGCATTTTACGATCAAATGCACCAGACTATGCGGTTTGAGCACGATAAAACAAATGATGCCTTTGGTTTATTCTTTGGAGATTTTAATGGTCGGACAATGGTGGCTTACGAAGGTGGAGACTGGGGATTTAGTTCCTTTATGATGCGCTTCCCAGACAGTGAATTATCCATTGTGGTGCTATCCAATATTGGTACCGGACGTGCGGCCAGCAAAGCTTATCAAATCATGGATATTTTGGTGGATTTAGATCTCGCTAAATAGCATTTTTAAAAAACCGGATCTATGAAAAAGCTTCTCTATCTCTTTGTGATGCTCTGCTTTTTATGGCCTATGCAAGAAGGGCAAGGGCAGACGGCCTTGGAGACCGAACACCTCATCGATTCCAAAGCTTTTGGTACCCAGCGCCGCATCCGAATCTTCATCCCCGAGCGTTATTTCCGGGACTCCAATGTCATATATACGGTGACCTATATGCTAGATTGCCAGGACAATGAAGTTTGGAATGCTGCCAAGGGCACCATCGGTTATTTGGTGAGTCGTTACCGGATTATGCCCATGATCTTAGTGGGCATCGACTCTCCGGATCGAGGGATGGAATTTAGACCTGAACGGGAGGAACTGCGCAGCCATTTCCGAGAAGAAGTGATCCCGTGGGTGGAAACGCAATATCGGGTGAATAGTTTCCGCACGGTGATTGGCCACTCTTGGGGTGGCTCTTTTGTGGGCAGTACCTTGTTTGGCCCTCATTCCGATCTTTTCAATGCCTATATCGGGATTAGCCCTTCGTTGGGGGCAATGGGAGGCTTCATCCACGATCAGGCAGATTCTCTACTCCGCTTAGGGCAACCATTGCCTAAATTCTTTTACTGTACTGCCGGTGGACAGGGGCAAAATGAGATAGAGTCCTTGGATGAAATGGCCAGAATGGACTCGGTCATCCAAGCCAATCCGGTCAAAGATTTGGTCTGGCGGCAGGAATTTTTTCCGTCTCTTGATCATTGGAGTTGCGTCTTACCCTCCTTGAATAATAGTTTGGTGGCTTTGAGTCAGCAACACTTTACCGATCTGCCGATCATTATGGCTGTGGTCCAGGAAAAGGAGGCAGAATTGGCCTATCGAATGAAGACCTATTTATCGAGGCAAGAATTGATCTATGGTTATGCCCATTGGCCGACTCCTTATTATCTCAACAAAATTGGCGAGGATTTAAGGGAGCAGGGTTATCTGGAAGGAGGCCTTTCTTTAGTTCGCTGGTCCTTACAGAATGAACCGAACTACCTGCGAGCTTCGATCAATGTAGTGGATATTTATCGAAGAATGGGTAAATCTGCGGAAGCTAAGGAAGCTGCGCAAAGGGCTCTATACCCAAAACGAAATGGT
>JBCDIO010000245.1:0-5900 GCA_038748815.1 Bacteroidota bacterium | reverse complement strand
TCGTTCTATCCAAAAAACGGGCGAACGTTTAATTGATTGCCTTTTAACACTTTAGTGCTTAGGCGGGTTTATGAGATGAAAAATACGAGGATTCTCTTGCAATAGTACACCTTAAAGAAGTAGATGGATTCAAATGGAATGGTGCGGACTCCATTTTTGTCAAAATTAGACATTTCTGTGAGTTGGCTTTTATGGAGATTAGAATGATTTTTTGGTGAACCAAGTCCAAGGCTTTCACCTTATATAACAGAAACGAAGTGGTTTGAGGTTCGGCACGAAGTCCATTTACCGCTTGACAAGAACCAAAATGAGTCTACCAGGGAGTTGTCGATCAAATATGTTTAGGGATAGCTATTACTGGGAATCCGGGGGCAATACGGTGAGTAAGCATACAGGAGAGTGAAAACCCCAACCCCTTTCGATAGACATACGTAATAAAGTGATTTACTGATCCAGGCTGAAACGCTTCGGTTTGTTTGATTTTTTTCAGAATGATCTTTTCTATTATCGGATGTTAAAAAATTAATGCATTTTACGCCACAGGTCGATAAAAAGGCCGCAACCCGAATAAATAAATATTTTAACCGAGGAAATTACCGTTCAGATCAAGGCGTGGCGGAACTTCGTTGCCATAACTACGAAGGCGAGCACGTACCGACGAGGTTGGCAAAAAGAACCCGTCAAAAAGGTTAGAAAATTAGGTTACCAAGTAATAAATATCCAATCCTCGAAGTTGAATAACATATTCTCATAGGTTGCGGAAAAGATCCTAAACGAAGTTCATGCTACGATATTTACTTTTTGCTTGTTGTTTGGTGATATTTAGTGAAGTAAGGGCACAGGATCCAGTCTTCACCCAATTCTACGCAGCTCCGGTGCAAATGAACCCAGCTTTTACGGGGACTACTTATGCACCAAGGGTGGCACTCATATATCGTAATCAGTGGCCAAGTTTAAATGCCTACGTTACTTACGCCGCATCTTACGACCAATTCGTAGAGAATTTAAACAGTGGTTTTGGTCTAAGCCTAATGACGGACGATCAGGGGCAGGGGCTTATTCAAACCAATTATTTCAAGGCACTGTACAGTTATCAAGTCAATATCAATCGAGAGTGGAAAGCGAAGTTTGGTATTGAAGCGGGTTTAACGCAAGCTAATTACGATTGGGATCAATTCGTTTTTTTAGATCAGCTGGATAAAATCAACGGACCTTCAGATCCTACTGGGAATCTAAATCCAACCAATGAGATTCGTCCCGATCAAACGAATTTGAGCTATTTCGATATCGGTACCGGATTGTTGATATATTCACCGTACTTTTACGCAGGAGTAGCCTTGAAGCACTTAAATCGTCCGAGTGATGGTATCTTATTAATTAATGACGCATTGACGGACGGTTTGCCCATTTTATACTCCGCCCACATCGGTACACAAATTGACCTGGGGCGGGGCAATAATCGCGGTAGGGGGACGTTTATATCCCCAAATGTTCTTTTCATAAAGCAAGCTGATTTTGGCCAAGTAAACGTCGGTGCTTACGGCGGACTTGGTTCGGTTTTCGCCGGTCTTTGGTATCGGCACGCCTTTACAAATCCTGATGCTGCCATGATGATGGTAGGTTACCAACAAGGAATTTTCAAAATTGGCTACAGCTATGATCTGACCGTTTCTGAACTGTCCAGCGGACCAACCGGAGGCTCACACGAAGTTTCCTTGGTTCTTAATTTTGAGAATGGCGAAAATGCGAAAAGAAGACGGCGCGGTAGCCGCTACAATGATTGTTTTCAGCTATTTAGATAAGAGATGATCAAAGAATCTAATCATCCAAATCGCCAAAACCATCCTGAAAAAACTTCGGTGTAAAGAATTAGGAACAAAATGTTTCTCGGACATCTTTCAACTTTAACGTGGGTTGTCTTTTGTAGGATCATTTTTTCACTATATTTGTTCGTCCAATTATAAAAGTAAACAAGCTGTAAGGTGATGAAAAATCTGTTGAAGTTAAGCCCAATCTTCCTGATGGCGGCCCTGTTATTCAGTGCTTGTAGCTCGAAAGAACGCTCTAGCACTACTGGCTGGGCGTACAACGACACCAAATGGGGAGGTTTTGAAAAAGTCGATTACCAAGGCCAGGCTACTGGTCCAAACCTTGTGTTGGTAGAAGGTGGTACCTTCACAATGGGTCTTGTTGAGCAAGACGTTACCTACGAGTGGAATAACATCGCTCGACGCGTTACCGTTTCTTCTTTCTACATGGATGAGACGGAAATTTCTAACCTAGACTACCGTGAATACCTCTATTGGTTGAAGCGCGTATTCGGGGAGTCCTATCCCGAAGTATGGTTGAATGCTCTTCCTGATACCTTAGTTTGGCGGGAAGAACTTTCTTACAATGAACCATTCGTCGAAACTTATTTCCGACACCCTTCTTACAATGACTATCCAGTAGTCGGGGTAAACTGGTTACAAGCGAACGACTACTGTAAGTGGCGTACGGACCGGGTGAACGAAATGATCCTAATTGAAAAAGGTATCCTGAACCCGAACACGGAACAGCAGGATGAAGATAACTTCAATACCGAAGCGTATCTAGTTGGTCAGTACCAAGGAGATGTACGCCGGAACTTGAAAGACCTTCGTACTGGAGGCGAGCGTCCGGTACGTTTCGAAGACGGTATTTTGTTACCTTCTTACCGGCTACCTACGGAGGCAGAATGGGAATATGCAGCCTTGGCTCTTGTAGGTCTGTTGACCTCTGAACAAGACGAGCGTTATTCTGATCGTCGTTTGTATCCTTGGGATGGTAATACGGTTCGCTACCAAAAGCGGAATAAATACCAAGGTAAGATTCTCGCAAACTTCAAGCGGGGCCGAGGTGACTATATGGGTATGTCTGGTAATTTGAATGACCGTGCACACATCACCGCTCCAGTTCGCTCTTTCTTGCCAAATGACTTCGGTCTCTACAACATGGCTGGTAATGTAAACGAATGGACTGCAGACCTTTATCGTCCTCTAACTTCGATCACTCTTCGCGACGTTGAAAACCATGAATTAAACCCATACCGGGGTGGTAAGTTCGAAACCAAACTGTTGGATGAAAACGGTGCTCCCGTTGAGAAAGACAGCCTTGGTCGCATTCGTTACCGCTACGTGGAAGATGACGAGGTAACAAGCCGAGAAAACTATAAGCGTGGATTGGTCTACAATTACTTGGATGGTGACAAAGAATCGGATGTTTTCTACGAGTACGGACGTACAACGTTGATCTCGGATAAAGCACGGGTAATCAAAGGAGGCTCTTGGGCTGACCGGGCCTACTGGATGGCTCCTGGTGCTCGCCGTTACAAGGAAGAAGACAAAGCAGATCGTACGATTGGATTCCGTTGTGCGATGACTCGTACGGGTACACCAGATGTTCAAAGTGAAAAAGGTGGAAACCAGTTCGCTGTGAAGAGCAAAAAGGTAAAACGCCGCTACAAATAGGAACAGACATCACTGAATCATAAATAAAAGGCCTTACCGGGGTTAAAATCCGGTAAGGCTTTTTATTTTTGGGCGGATTGTGAAAGCGCATATGCTCCAAACGATTTGGCGGGCTGCCTTAGCCTGCCCGCTTGAACAGCTCGCTGATAGGCTTGTTTTGCGCCTTGTATAAAAGCACCTTGGCTTCGCAGTAACGCTCTCACTAACCATCTCGTTTGGGTATCGAACCCTAGTCAAGCAACTTGGTTAATCGGATATGGACCTTATCGAATACATCCACTCCCTTTTTTTAAGACACTCACTCGTTCTGACGGATTCGCGTCGTATCGAACCCAACGGAATTTTCTTTGCCTTAAAAGGACCCCGTTTTGACGGTAATCAATACGCCTTGAAGGCATTGGAGCAAGGGGCTGCTTATGCTGTAGTGGATGATCCAAGTTTACCCGTTGACCAACGCTTAATTCGGGTGGAGAATGTTTTAAAGACCCTGCAAGATTTAGCGCGCTACCATCGCCGTAGATTCCTCATCCCCATTATTGGGATTACCGGGAGTAATGGTAAAACAACTACTAAAGAATTAGTGGCAGCTGTGATGGGAAGCCACTATCGCACATTCTCTACACGCGGAAATCTCAATAATCATATTGGTGTCCCACTCAGTCTTTTATCCATCCAACAAGATGCCGAAGTAGCCATTATTGAGATGGGCGCTAATCACCAACGGGAAATCGCTGCCTTGTGTGAGATAGCTGAGCCTACGCATGGCTTAATTACCAATATTGGCAAAGCCCATCTGGAGGGGTTCGGTGGGATCGAAGGGGTGAAAATTGGGAAGGGCGAACTCTTTACTTTCCTTACCCAAAATAAGGGTCTGGCTTTTATTAATCGGGATGAGCCTGAGCTTATGGAGTTATCGGAATCACTACCGCTAAAGCTCTTTTACGGCCAAGCGGAAAAGCTTACGGAAGAAACGGACTTTTATGAGGCTGAGCTACTGGCAGAATATCCTACGGTGAAACTAGCCTTTTGGTCTGCTCACCAAAAACGCATCGACATCCATAGTCAATTACCGGGGAAACATAATTTTCGTAATATGATGACCGCTATTACGATTGGGAAGTATTTTAAAGTTCCTTCCGATAAGATCAAAGAAGCCATTGAGGGATATCGACCAGATAATAACCGGTCTGAGTGGAGGCAAATTGGTGAAAATCACTTCTTTTTGGATGCCTATAATGCTAATCCTACCAGTATGCGAAAAGGACTAGAAGCCTTTGCAGCGATGAAGTCATCGAAGAAGGTAGCTATTCTGGGAGATATGTTAGAAATGGGAACTTTTAGCCAGGCAGAACACGAAGATATTGCGCAATTGGCGCAAACCATGGACTTTGACCACCTAGTGTTGGTCGGGCCAGAATTCTCGAAAGTAACACTTACGGAGCCTACGCTGTCTTTTGTTTCCTTTAACCAACTACAAGAGTGGTACGACCAACAGGGTTTTCAAGGAGTAACTGTATTCTTAAAAGGCTCTCGAGGAATTGGCTTGGAGCGTCTATTAGATAAGCGAAAATAGGTTAGCATTTTAAGCAAAGCGCCGGAAGGCTTGTACCAAACGGTCGGGAAGCTCTCCTTTACTCGTTTCCTGATAATCCGAGAAAGAACAAGGGACTAGTCGATGTCTTTGCTCTTGTTCATTGGTGGGTACCGGAACCTGTATCCACCATCGGCCCGTCTTATTACTTTTCCAGAAGGTCCACTGAAAACCAGCATCTTTCGTGTCTACAACATATTCTACCAGACCGTCGGTAGTGATTGGGAAGTCTCCTTTGCGTTGATCTAAGCCTTGTAAGAAATACCATAACATTTGAGCAATTACGGCGGCTGTTTGGTTACGTTGATCCAGTAATTGTTCGTATCCGAAAATACCCATCGCTATGAGCTTGTCACTCATACCTGCGTAACGCATCAATTGACAAACTTCTTCACTAAATAATCCACTAGGGCTCCTTTGTGCGACACCGGGTGCATCCGCACTTTTAACGGCCCGGGGGTGAGCAAATAAGACATCGGCATCTCGTAGTAAGGGTTCCGCTTCTCTCAACTCTGTTTTGAGTTCACCGAGGCGCATAAAATCAACTCGACCCGGTTTGGTATTTTTTAGAGCAGTTTGGTCAATAAAATGGGCTTGGCCGCCCAAAAGACTCAAATGAAAAAGATCGGCTTTCTTAGGAGTGAAAAGGGGATCCAGATAATTGGTCCAAGGACGCTTATGACCACTGAGCGCGAGTCGATCATCAATGACACTCACGGAAAGGGAACTCCGATACTGGAGTGCTGCCTGAAAGAGCGTCTCAAAGTGCTTGGGCTCTTTACCAATAAGAATGGGGAAGATATTGCTATCGAATAGTTCAC
>JBCDIO010000244.1:0-5909 GCA_038748815.1 Bacteroidota bacterium | reverse complement strand
CCTGATCAGTTACTCGTCTATACGGATAGCTTGCTTACAAGTATGGATCAGCTCGTAGATATGGAGCTCATTTATTTTTGCGGAGGGGATCAGAATCGGCTCATGGAGTTTATCCAACTGGACTTCCCCTTATACCAAGCCCTCCGCAAGGCCTACCAAGAGGGGGCCACGATAGCGGGCACTTCAGCCGGCGCTGCCATCATGAGTGAGATTATGATTACGGGTAATCAGAAACGCTATCCAGAATATACGGGCTTCTTTCGGACCATCGAAGCGGACAATATTGAAACCGCCAGGGGCATGGGATTCCTACAAGACGTAATTGTCGATCAGCATTTTATTTACCGAATGCGGATGAATCGTTTGATCACAGCGGTATTAGAACAACCCGGTAAAAGCGCCTTTGGCATCGATGAATCAACGGCCGTCCACGTCTTCCGGGACTCTATGCAAGTTTATGGCCAATCGCAAGTGATTGTATTACACAATCCAAATCAATCCGTAAAGCAGCAGGAGGCATTATTGTCAGGAGAGGGTTTAATCCTTGATGTGAGGACCGCCGGTAGCGCTCATCCTTTACCAGGTAAATAGGTAGAGTGGGGGAAGGAGTAATAAAGCTCCCACCAAAACTAAAACAAGGAACAAAGGCAGCATCCATTTGAGCCACACTTGGTAAGGAATCTTGGCAATAGCCAGGGCTCCCATCGTTACCCCGCTAGTCGGAATAATCATATTAGATAAGCCATCGCCGAATTGATAGGCCAACACCGCGGTTTGGCGGCTGATGGATAACAGGTCGCTTAAGGGTGCCAGAATAGGCATAGTCAATGCAGCTTGCCCGGAGCCGCTAGGAATAAAGAAATTCAGGAGTGACTGTAAAACGAACATCGCCTCGACGGTCAAATAAGCAGGTAAACCATCCAGTGCTTGCGACATTCCATAAAGAATGGTATCGATAATTTGTCCGGCTTCGGCTACGACAATTAAGCCTTTGGCTAAGCCAATCACCAGGGCCGCGGTCATCATTTCCTTAGCCCCGTGCTTAAAGGCTTGTACTGCTTCCTCCCCACTAAGTCGACCTAAAAAGGCCGACAAAATGCCCAGGCCAATGAAAAGTCCAGCAATTTCATTGATATACCAGCCCCAGGTATTCACTCCGTAAATCAAAACGCCAATCGATGCTAATAAAGACCAGAGGATCAACTTACGGGAGTTTGTAAAATCAAGTTCTTTTTGGGTGTTCGCTGATGTTTCTTCCGAAGCAACCGGACTCAAACCTTTGGCCGGATCTTTTTCTACTTGCCGAGCATATCGCATAATGTAGATCACCCCAACTAAGGTAAAAATCGTCCAAACGATCAATCGATACCCTAAACCACTCCCTGGAGGTAATTCTGCAATTCCTTGCGCCACCCCGATGGTGAATGGATTCAAAAAAGCACCGGCAAAGCCAACCCCGGCCCCCACAAAAGAAATAGCTAGACCAACCATCCGGTCGTAGCCCAAGGCTTCCGCTAGGGGAATGGTGATTAAGATAAATACTAAGACCTCTTCACTCATACCAAAAGTGGCTCCTGCGAGCGAAAAAAGAATAATCACCAAGGGAAGAATCCAAACCTTAGCGGATGGTCGATGCTGGCACCAGCGAATAATACTCTGCAAGCCAGCATCGACTGCTCCGGTAGCAGTAAGAATGGAAAAGGCGCCTCCGACTAAAAAGACGAAGGCAATAATTTGAGCAGCACCAATAAAGCCCTCCATGGGGGCCGTGAAGAAACTTGTGATCCCCTGGGGTTGAGCTTCAACCTGCGTGTAAGAACCCGGCACAATTACCGACCGACCATTGAGTTCGGTCCGCTCAAAGGAGCCCGCGGGTACGACCCAAGTAAGCCCAATAAAGAGGAGTAATAGAACTAAGATAATCAGCAAGGTGTCCGGAAAGGTACGAAGGCGCTGCATGGCTCGTTGGTTTATTGCTTAAAGTACGGAATCACTTGTACTTCGCCGGCGTACCAAAGACGCACGTAATACCAGCCATCAGCCCATTCTCCTAAAGAAGCTTCGACAACTTGGTATCCTTTTCCTTCCCAGGTAGTTTGCAGCTGTCCCTGACTAGTCCATACATCAACTCGCCAAGACTGATCTTCCGGTAGGTCAATCTCCAAGTTCATAAGCTCAGAACCGGGGTTTGGGAAAGCGGAGAATGCTTCCTGCTGGGTTTGCTGCCAGCTAAAATCGGCTTCCCAGGCCTCTTGCGCGGGTCCTTCTAATGGGGCATTGCAGTTTGGAGCAGCTACATTATGGCTCCATTTCTTCAGCTGCCCTCTTTTAGTTACCCACCATTGTTGCCACTCACCACCATTTCCGGTATTCCAATCGTTCAAATCGAAGGTATTGGAACCATCAGTAGTTCCTGGGACCTGGTACACCATGACGACCTTACGATTGAGCTTCCACCACACTCGTTTGTTAGCTTGACACCGTTCTGGAACGTTATCCGCGAAGCAATTAACTTGCATGAAGTAAGCATAATCATCATAGGCAGGATGCTCCCCGTACACATGAGCTAGCCCGGTTTCGTCAATACATACCGCGGTCACTTCGTTACAAGTAATCGCTTTTCCAGCTACGCCCCAATCTTCTACCATTCTGGCCAGGAAGGTAAAGGTGCGACCACTCCGGCTGCGATTATCGAAGTGCGTGTCCGTAATCGTGTTAGCCATAATGGGGTGTTGAAGGAAGTCATTCTGACCGATCAAATCCATATTGTTGTGGTAGGGATTTTTGATAGCCTCCGCTGAAGTAACCCCAAGATTTTGGGGGGCGTAGTAATAATTACCAAGAATGGCCATACCGGCACTGGTTCCACCAACGGTCGCATTTTTAGACGTCAACAAATAATTCAAAGCCGTTTCCACTGGCGTATCTTTCCAAAAATCGTAGTAGTCGGTTTGGTCTCCACCGGCAATAAATACGACTTCAGCCTCTTCGATGCGACTTTGCACATAAGGATCATTCGCCGCCGCTACGCTAGGAATACGGATGGTCTCCACCGAGTTCACCGTTACGCCCAATTGATTGAAAAAGTAGCTATTGTATCCATTGGTACCTGAGGCCCGCAGGACTACGACATCACCACCATCCGCTCGATTGAGCATCCAGGCCATGGCATCGTCATTATCACTTCCTCCTCCCGCAAGAACGATTCCCGCTTCGTGTGAGGTGCTTACATCGGCCGCATCACCTACCAACCAGCTGGTATAGGTTTGGGCTTGTATAGAACTTGCTATCAATAGGCAAGTGATTATCAATACGTAAGGATGTTTCTTAAACATAAATTAGAATTTCACGAGCTTACGGCTATCCGCTTGCCCATATTGATTTTTTAGAATGAGGGTGTAGAATCCCTGAGCTAGGGTAGAGGTGTTCCAGTAGACGTCGGTCTGGCCGTCGTCCAGTCTTTGTACGGCCACTTGTACGCCCAAACTATTGACCAACTCCACCTGCCAAGTTTCGTTGATCCGTTCATTTCGCTCCAACCAAAAACCTTCTTGAAATGGATTTGGATGTACCGAATAAGAGGGCGCAAAAATAGGTTCTGCGGTAGATACAAAATCGGTACAATCGGGCTTTGTGCCATTGGGCTCTTGCACCAATTGGCCATTCTCCACATACCAATGCTCCCATTCTCCACCTTCTTGGGTTTCCCAGTCTTTCAAATCAATGAAGCTAGAACCATCCAACATAGCCGGAATCCGTAAGACCTTAACAGCCTGCCCCTCTTTTTGCCAATCAAGTGGCTGTCCGGCAACACACTGTTCCGGTGCTAAGGGAGACTCGCATAAGGTCTGCATGAAATAGATTTGATCTTCCTCGAATTCGGGGTATTCTCCGAAAGCTCGGGCAATTCCATGTTCGTCAATAGCAACGGCGGTGTATTCGTTGGCCGCAATTCCCTTGGCACGAATACCAAAGTCTTGCACCATTCTCGCTAAAAATGCCATGGTACGTCCTGCCCGGTCTCGCTGATCGAAATGGGTATCGGTGATCGTATGATCCAAGTAGGGGACATCCAAAAAGTCTTCTCCTCCCAGCACATCCATATAGGGATGATAAGGGTCCGAGAGTGCCTCTGCCGCGATCACTCCCAAGCTACTGGGGGCATAGTAATAATGACCCAGTACCGCCATGCCGGCACTGGTTCCACCAAGCGTGATCCCTTTCTCATGGATCAAATACCGCAGGGCTTCCTCTACTTCATTATCCTTCCAGAATTCGTAATAGTCAAACTGATCCCCTCCGGCCATAAAAAGGACTTCGGCTTCCCGAATGCGGCGCAGAACATAGGGATCAGAAGATGCCCCCGGACCATCAAAGCGGATGGTTTCGACTGAATTGACGGTTACACCTAGCTGAGAAAAAAAGTAGTTGTTGTAGCCATCGGAATTCGATGCCCGCAAGACCAAAACATCACCACCATCCGCTCGTGCTAGCATCCAGGCCATGGCCTCATCATTATCACCGCCGCCACCGGCTAGAACCGCTCCTGTCAAAGGCTCTAAGACAGTAGCATCGGCCGTATCACCCGTAATCCAAGAGGTGTAAGATTGGGCGATTGCTGAAATTTGCAGGCTAACCAATACAAAGAAAAAAAGTAAACGTACCATAACCATTTTGGATAGAGAGGCCGGAACCGCATGGCGGTCCCGACGTGAATAATCGTATTTATCGGATCATTAATACTTGCGTACTAATTTGGTTTCCAGCCACTACTTTCATTGTGTAGGCACCTACGATTAAAGTAGGTAATTCTACCGTTAAGGTATGGCTACCAGCCACCAAACGACCCCGCTCTTGTACAAGCACGATCTGACCTTGTGCATTGATCAGTTCCAAACGTACATCCACCGCTTCCGGTAGGTTGACCCTAAGGTTTGCAATGGTCTGTACTGGATTCGGGAATACCTCTAAAGCTAAGGGATTAGCCGCAATTTCTTGGGTGTTTGACACTTCTTCCACCACAATGTTATCGATCATCAATTCATTACCACCATTGCCGGGGCCCTGTGGTAAATTTGGATCGAATGGAGCGGTAAAATTGCGAAAAGCGACGTAAACCGTTTGATCACTATAACCAGCTTCGGCCAGGTTAACCATGCGAGACTGTGGCAAGTCAATTTCACCAAGTTCTCCGGTATCAAATAAAAGAGGATTTGCTTCAAAATCAGCGATCTCCGGACCGCCCGTAGAAATAGCTACTTGGTAGCGATCCCGGAAGTCTCCACTGGAGGTGATTGCCTGGGCATCCCAAGTTAAGATAGAATTGCCGCCTAAATCGACCGCTGGAAGAATCATCCAGTCATCGGAAGGGCCCACATCTCCTTCGTACCAGGAAACACTAAATGCCGTATTGCTATTCCAGCCTTCTTGTGTAATGAATCGAATGGTCCAGGCGGAGTCTGCCAATCCAATCAAATCTGGATCGCTTGGGGTAAGACCATCTACGTTGATCAAGACTATTTCTTCGGGCCATCCTGATTCAAAATCTTCCGAATAAAGGACTTGCCCTTGCACACTAAACCATGCACAAAGCAGGACGAGAGGAATGAGTAACATTCTTTTCATAACCAAACTTGTTTGCGAGAATTTTCATTCTCGGTCGAAGAATAAACAGAAAAAGTCAGTAAGAAACGCGCTTGCGTGTTCGTCGGTTAGTACGAAGTAATATCAAGCATAAAAGAAGTGGAATAGAGAAAGCTAGCAGTCGAAGATCGGCTGTAATCCCATCAAGCCGAGCGACTTGTATGCGGGAATAGATGGCTGAATTTTTGAAATGAATCGTTGCATAAAACGAATGAATTCAGATTTTCTCTGCTACAAGTATACAAATTTTTTGTAGAACCAAAAAT
>JBCDIO010000243.1:0-5928 GCA_038748815.1 Bacteroidota bacterium | reverse complement strand
TGAACGAGATTACTGATCCGTTCACCTTACCACACGTTTCTGGTACATTCAAT
Organism: Bacteroidota bacterium; assembly: GCA_038748815.1. Classification (GTDB taxonomy): domain Bacteria; phylum Bacteroidota; class Bacteroidia; order Chitinophagales; family Saprospiraceae; genus JBCDIO01. Next base: position 5,875 of record JBCDIO010000243.1, on the reverse strand, counting down.
AGCTGGTCTGGTGATGCTAACCCAATGTCTGACCCGGATGGAGACAATATATGGGAGGCAACGATTACTATCCCATTAGGTGCACACGAGTTTAAGTTTACGGCCGACAACTGGGCAATTCAAGAAGAATTTAATGGATTGGACGAGTGTACGGTTACCGATGGTCCTTATACCAACCGTAGCATACTAGTAACAAGTGATGTAACCTTTGGTTCCTACTGCTGGAATTCGTGCTACGCTTGTGGTGAAGCTCGGTCGTTGACCTTCGAGCTTGGTTTCGACGGCGAAACTAATGTACCTTCTCCCGATGGCGTTTGGTTAGCGGGTGGCGGAAACTTTGATAACCCAGGTGGTCGTTTCCAAATGTTTGACGACGATGGTGATGGTGTGTACACGATTACCCTAGAGCGTGGTGTTGGTTTTGAAAGTTTCTACACGTTCGCCAATGGTAACTGCCCAGATTATTCTTGTAAAGAAGATATTTCTGATCAGGATTGTGCGAATCCAAACAACTATAACGATCGCTTATTGCCAGCCATTAGCGATAATACCGTTATTTCTACGTGTTTCGCTATTTGTACAGAAGATACCAACTGTATGCTTGATAACACGACTGAAATTTCTCAAGCGGATTTATTTGAATTAAGCCCCTCTCCGGTGACTACTGAAGCGTTGATCCGTTTCACAACTACTCTTAACGAAGAAGGAATGTTACAGATTGTTGATCTAAACGGTCAACTTATTTCTTCTCGCGTGATTGCTCCATTTACGGATGCTATTACTCTGGACATGAACGACATGTCAGCAGGTATGTACTTAGTACAGCTGACCGTTGATAACCAGGTCTACACTGAAAAGATCATTAAGCAATAAATTTCCTCAGCCTGGCCCTTCGGGGTCAGGCTATTTTTGTTTGTCCTGCACTATGGACCGCTTTTGCGGTGCATAGAATAGGATAGCCAACTCAAAAAAACTCTCAATGAAGATGAAACTTAGGATCATTCCGCTGTTGGCAAGCCTCCTCCTTTTTGCAGGTGGCCTTACAGCACAGATCACCATCTCCGGGGTTGTAACTGCCGATGATGAGCCCCTAGGAATTATTGGTGGAACGATACTAGTAAAGGGAACTTCCGATGGAACGGTAACGGACTTCGACGGTTCTTATGAGGTAACAGTCGCCAATGGAGAAGCTGTACTTGTCTTTTCTTACACGGGTTATGAGACACAAGAAATTTTAGTAGGCAGCCAAACGAAGATCGATGTAGTTTTGGCGCCATCTGTTTCCCTATTAGAAGAAGTTGTAGTAGTCGGTTATGGTACCCAGAAGCGGAGTAATATCTCCGGTGCGGTAGGTACCGTAAGTGCCGATGAAATCACAGAATTGCCCATTCTGCGAACAGAGCAAGCCTTACAAGGTCGTACCGCCGGTGTACAAGTCGTGCAAAACTCTGGTGCGCCAGGGGCCGCCTTGACGGTACGGGTTCGGGGAATCGGTACGATCAACAACGCCGATCCACTATACCTGGTTGACGGAGTACCCGTAGAAGGTATCGATCATATCAACCCTAACGATATTGCCTCCATCTCAGTTTTAAAGGATGCCGCTTCCGCTGCGATCTACGGAGCCCGGGGGGCAAATGGAGTGGTTCTGATTACCACCAAAGATGGGGAACTAAACCAAAAAGGAACCATCTCTTACGATGGGTACTACGGGGTACAAAACTCCTGGAAAACCCTTAATCTGTTGAACGCTCGGGAATACGCCATTATCTCCAACGAGGCGCACATTGCAGCTGGCCAAACCCCACTACCTGAATTTGCGAACCCCGATGCCCTTGGAGAAGGAACGGATTGGTTGGATGCAATTTTCCAATCGGCCCCAATTATGAGCCACAACCTTGGTATCACCGGGGGTAATGCTAAAACAAACTACGCCATTACGGGTAATTACTTTACCCAAGACGGAATCGTGGGTGGTGACAAAGCCGGTTTTGATCGGATCACTACTCGTGCGAAAGTAAACTCCAATGTAAAAGATTGGTTGAAGGTCGGTGCCAACGTAACGTTTACCAACCTACAACGTCGTTTCCTACCAGAAAACAACGAATTTAATACACCGGTAGTGCGGGCTATGAATATGGACCCCGTTACTCCGATCTACAAAGCGGATTCAACGTTTAATTATTCCCGGTACTCCGATACCGATATCACCAATCCATTGAACCAAATCGAGCAGGCTAATGACCGCTGGAATGCTTACCGTTTAATTGGTTCTGTATACGGTGAAATTGAGTTTTTACCGGGTTTAACCTTACGTTCTACCTACAGTCAGGATATTACTTTCGCTCGTCAGGATATCTTCATTCCTCGTTTCGATTTAAGTGTGGATACGATGTTGAGTGATGCCCCTCCAGGGGAGAAAAACCTGATTAATTCAGTAATCTTCAACCAGCAAACCTGGAATAACTGGCAGTTTGAAAACTGGTTGACCTACGATAAATTCTTCGGTACAGATCACCACGTTACCTTCAACTTAGGTACTACGGCTCTTTACCGTCGCTACGATTTTGTAGGTGGTGCCAACACCAACCTACCGAGTAACAATGTGGATGATGCATTCATCGCCAATACGATTGACCCAATCGAATCGCAAAGTGCTGGTACTACCGCTTCGGAGTCCTCTGGATTTTCGGTCTTTGGTCGGGTCAACTACGACTTATATGATCGGTACTTACTTTCTGCCACAATGCGGGCAGATGGATCCTCTCGTTTCGGGGCTAACAACCGCTTTGGGTACTTCCCATCCTTCTCTGCGGGCTGGGTATTAAGCCGGGAAGCTTTCTGGAATATCGATGCGATTTCTTTCTTCAAGGTACGGGCTAGTTGGGGACAAAACGGTAGTGACCGGATTGGTGACTACAGCTTCTCTACCGTCGTACTTACGGGCCAGAATTATACCTTTGGGCCAGCTGAGACGATTACTAATGGTTCGGTGGCTTTAGTTTCTGCGAACCCAGACTTGCAATGGGAAACGTCTACCCAGACGGACTTTGGTATTGACCTAGAGTTGTGGGACGGTAAGTTTAATCTAACTACTGACTACTACATCAAGGTAACGTCGGACATGTTGTACGCAGCTCCAGTACCCTTCGTGGCAGGAACGCTACCTCCGGTACAGAACGTAGCCACGGCGGAGAACCGTGGATGGGAAGTAGGTGTACAGTACAGAGATCGGATTGGCGACTTTACCTATGACATTGGTGGTAATATCTCGTTCTACGATAATGTAGTTACCGGCCTTGGTGCGGGTGGTGAGCCTGTCTTCGCTGGAAATGTGCAGTTTGCAAACGCACCGGTCTCTCGGACGGATGTTGGTCAGCCAATGGCATCCTTTTACGGCTACGTAACCGATGGACTTTTCCAAACTCAGGAAGATGTCGAAGCACACGCTTTCCAAAGTGAAAACACGGCACCTGGTGACATCCGCTTCGTGGATCTAAACGAAGATGGAGTGATTAATAACGAAGATCAGACCTATATTGGAAGCCCAATTCCTGACTTTACCTACGGAGTTTACCTAAATCTGGGATATAAAGGCTTCGATTTAAATATCTTCGGTATTGGATCTGAAGGAAACGACATCTTCAACGCTACGGTTCGGTATGACTTTACGTACACCAACCGTCCACAAGAAATCCTGAATCGTTGGACGGGCCCGGGTACTTCTAACTCGGAGCCACGAGTAAGCTTGAACGACCCTAACCAAAACGTACGGATTTCTGATCGTTTCGTAGAAGATGGTTCTTTCTTCCGCTTGAAGAATGTCCAATTGGGGTATACTTTACCTAGCCAGTGGTTGAGCAAAGCTAAAATCGATAAGTTACGTCTTTACGTAACTGCCAACAACTTGGTTACTATCACTCAGTACTCTGGTTTGGATCCAGAAATCGGTACGATTGGTGGGGCCTTGGAATTAGGAATCGACAAAGGTTTTTATCCTCAGGCGCGGACCTTCTTAGGAGGTATTCAACTTAATTTCTAATCGATAATCCATAGATCATGAAATATCAATTTCTAACCATTATTGGGCTTATGGCCTTGATCGTAACGGCCTGCCAAAAAGAGTTTCTAGATCGTTCACCACTGGTAGGGGTTACGGAAGAAAACTTCTATCAAACGGCGGATGATGCCATTGCTTCTGTCAATGCCGCATATGCAGCCTTACAGTTTGAATTATCCCCAGCGGGACACTTCCGTTGGTTCTGGGGAGATATCATGTCGGATGACTCCGAGAAAGGGGGATCTGGAGATAACGATGTTTTTGACCTACTTCTACTAGAAACCTTCCAAGGACCAACCAACACAGAATTGTTGGAAGGCGAATGGTCGGCTGATTACGAAGGCATTTACCGGGCAAATTTGACGTTGGAAAACGTTCCCGATATCGAAATGGATGAGACCTTGAAGGCTCGTATCCTTGGGGAAGCTAAGTTTATTCGAGCTTGGTTTCACTACAATTTAATCACCGTTTTTGGCAATGTACCCTTAGTTGATCGGGTACTTGCTCCCAGCGAATACACAATTGGCCAATCTACGCCCGCCGACGTTTGGGCATTCATCGAAAGTGACCTTTCGGAGGCAGCACGGGATTTACCATTACGCAGTGGTTACGGTCCTGATGATTTAGGACGGATCACTAAAGGTGCCGCTCAAGCACTATTGGTAAAAGCATACTTATGGCAGAATAAATTTACGGAAGCAGAAGCCTTGGCTTTTGAGATCGTAAACTCTGGAGAATACCAATTGGTAGCCGATTACGGCTCTATCTTTACCACGGCTGGTGAGAATAACTCAGAGTCTGTTTTCGAGATTCAGTACATGAATGCATCCGGTGGTAACTGGGGCCGTAATAATGCAAACGAAGGTTCTTTCACACCTGTATTTCAGCGTGCCCGTGGTACCTTTGCTGGCTTTGGATTCAATATCCCAACGCAAGACTTGATCGATGAATTCTTCGCCGAAGGCTCAGAAGACCCACGTTTGTCAGCGACCGTTTTCCGGGAAGGTGATGCGATGGGTGATCGGGGTATCTTTACCAAGGATGCAACGGGTGGTTTCCCTTTTGATTACTACGCGAAGAAGTACTTCTCCAATTTGTCAGAGGATGCTCCTTTCGGTGATCCAAATCCAAATGGTGGATTGAATGACCGCGTTATTCGCTACTCAGACGTTTTACTCATGCACGCCGAAGCAGCGGCCCAAAATGGTAACGAAGGGGCGGCTTTAGCTTCTTTGAATACCGTTCGTCAACGCGTTGGTTTGAATGACGTGAATGCAAGTGGTCAGGCTTTATTAGATGCTATCTTCCACGAACGTCGGGTTGAGCTAGCTTTGGAGGGACACCGTTTCTTCGACTTGGTTCGGACGGGACGTGCCGCCCAAGAATTAGGAGACCTAGGTTTCCAATCAGGGGTGCACGAAGTATTCCCAATCCCTGAGTCTCAAATTCAGGCTTCCAATGGAGCCTTGACTCAAAATGCTGGTTATTAATTGACCAATTAAAAGACATTAGGATGAAAAATCAATGGTTTTTATACGCACTACTTGCCCTTGTCGTGGCATCCTGTGCTCCGTTTCAGGAAGAAGATATTACAATTGACCCTCTTCCAGGACCACCGAGTTTCTCTGTGACGCCGGACTCCGATAATCCCAACCGAATTATTGTGGCTGATCAATCGACGGGTACCTTCGATCTTGTGTGGGATTTCCCGGGTGGAACTCCATCTTCTTCGACGTTACGAGTAGACACTATTCTCTATACCCAAGCCGGTAATTATGAGATCACGTTACATACCGCTGCCGAAGGGGGAGGGGG
>JBCDIO010000242.1:0-5929 GCA_038748815.1 Bacteroidota bacterium | reverse complement strand
GCTGGTCGTCGATAGAATCGAAGGGGAACAAGGCACCCCAAGGCACTTGGCAAGGTTCTACTCAACGTAGAGGGGAACTTAAGCGTTTTATATACGATTAAATTCCTATACAATTTAAGTGCCTTTTTCCTTTTGAATTGTAATATTTACAACAAAGCAAAGGCTTTCTCTATATGACGTTCGAAGATTATAAAGTTTTACAACCAGATATACCGGATCAACCCGGTGTCTACAAGTTCATCGATGCCGAAGACATTATTCTGTACGTTGGAAAGGCAAAAAGCCTAAAACGAAGGGTAGCTTCCTATTTTGGAAATAAGAAGCATCAAATGAATAAGACCCGGACGATGGTGAAGCACGCCAAAAGACTCGAATTTATCCTAGTGGAAACCGAGTCCGATGCCCTGCTTCTTGAGAATACCTTGATTAAGAAATTCCAGCCTCGGTATAATGTTATGCTTAAGGATGGAAAGTCCTACTCGTATATCTGTATAAAAAATGAACGTTTTCCAAGAGTGTTTATTACCCGAAAGGTCATTAAAGACGGATCCATTTACTTTGGACCCTACACCTCGAAATCCCGTCTAAAAATAATACTTGAGCTTATAAAAACCTTATTTCCGCTGCGGAGTTGCTCCTATTTTTTGTCGCAAAAAAACATTGAAGGCGAAAAATTCAAAGTTTGCCTCGAGTATCATATCAAGAATTGTTTGGGGCCCTGCGAAGGAAGAGAAGAGGAAGCCCATTACAACGAAAAAATTGAGCAGATCAAAAATATGCTCAAAGGAAATTTTGGTCTCGTAAAACGGCACTTCAAAGAGCAAATGCAGACCCACGCGGAAAACCTGGAATTTGAAAAAGCCCAACAACTCAAAATCAAATTGGAGGCTTTTGAAGACTATCAAGGGAAATCTACAGTAGTAAGCAATACCATTCGCGATGTCGATGTCTTTTCCATTGCCAAGGACGATAAGATGGCCTACATCAACTACATTAAGGTTATCAATGGTGCCATCATTAATACCTATACGCAGGAATTAGTACAGAACCTAGACGACGATGATAGTGATCTACTGGCCTACGCCATCCCCGAAATTCGGGATAAGTTTAATAGTATCGCCCCGGAGGTCATCGTACCCATGTCGGTGGGCTTAGAAGATTCTCAATACCAGCTGGTGGTTCCACAGATTGGTGATAAACGCAAGCTGGTCGAACTTTCCGAAAAGAATGTGCAGTATTTTCTGATGCAGAAAAAACGCCAGGCCATTAATTCCATCCGGAAGCAAACACCAGCTGAACGCATTCTACGCACCCTACAAGAAGATCTACAAATGAGCGATATTCCTTTGCACATTGAGTGTTTTGATAACTCCAATATGCAAGGATCGTATCCAGTTTCTTCCTGTGTAGTTTTTAGGAATGCTAAGCCCTCAAAGAAAGACTACCGGCATTACAATATCAAAACCGTGGAAGGCCCCAATGATTTTGCCTCCATGGAAGAGGTGGTGCATCGTCGCTATCGCCGGTTGCTCCAAGAGGGCGAAGATCTTCCACAGTTAGTGATCATCGATGGAGGCAAGGGGCAGCTCTCGGCTTCTATGGAAGCCTTGAAAGTGTTGGGTATCGAAAACCGGATGACGGTCATTGGTATTGCCAAGCGACTAGAGGAGATTTTCTTTCCCGGTGATTCGGTTCCTTTATACATCAATAAGAAGTCAGAATCACTCAAACTAATCCAGCAAGCACGTAATGAGGCACACCGTTTTGCGATTACCTTCCACCGCAATAAACGCTCCCAAAATTTCACACGCTCGGAGCTATTGGATATTAAGGGGATCGGAGAAAAAACGGCAGAAAAATTGTTGCAGCATTTCGGTTCTGTGAAAAAAGTAAGAGCAGCTTTTATTACCGAAGTCGCTGAGGTTGTTGGTCTTTCCAATGCGCAAAAGGTGAAGAACTATTTTGCGGCCCAAGAAGGAGGGGCTACCAACGAAGAGGAATAGATTGGTAGGCATTTAGTATTTGTTGGGCCATCTGCGCTTTACCGAATGATTGAGCTCCTTCAAAAGCTTTTTGAGTTCGTTGCAGGGTAGCCTGCTGGTCAGAAAGCGTTTGAGTTACCAACTGGGCCAATCGGTGGTAGTCCTTAACGGAAGCTAAAAGGCCATTTTGCTCATGCTGAACTAATTCGGGTACTCCACCGGTTCGGGTAGCCACCACGGGTACTTTGGCCAGAAAGGCATCGATGACGCTAGTCCCTAAGCCTTCGGTTTCACTGGTAAATAAAAAAACGTTGAGCTGAGGAAGTAAGGAGGGAATGTCTTCTCGGAAACCTAGTACGTGAAATCGCTTCGGGTGTCTTGATGCCCCGATTAGTTCTTTGATCCGTTCCGTTTCACCTCCATCTCCTCCAATGAGCAAGAATTGTAGGTCTTGCCCTTGCTCCAAGAGCAGATTCGCCGTCCGGATGAACGTTGGATAGTCTTTGTGGGGGGCTAAAGCGGCCACATTGCCCACCAGAATTGTATGCTGCTCCAAACCCAATTCTTCTCGGATGGAGTGTTGCGAATCGGTTTCAAAGCGATCCAAGTGTACCCCACTGTAAATCACCCGTGTTGGAATTGCCCGATTTAATCCTTCTTGGACCATTGATTCGATCATTTTGGATACACATATAATGAGATTAACCGAAGGGTGATTGTATTTCCAATTGGAAAGAAGACTCTTACCAATCGAGAAGTCCACTCGGCGATGCACAACCAAAGCGGGTTTTGCTCCGAAAAAAGCGTTGGCCATGACTCCAAAAGTGTGCGCGTGACTATCGTGTGCATGGAGTATATCGATGGATTGCAAGCGGCAAAACTGGGCTATTTTCTGTCCTACGGCAGGATTGACGGAAAAGCGCTTTTTATACAGCACTGTCGGAAATTGATGCTTGTTACAATAGGTGGCAAGGGCTGACCCCACGGGACAGGCCACCCATTGTTCAATACCCTGGGCTCGAAATTCTTCCAACAGATAAGCAATCTGCTGCTCGCCCCCCCGCCAGGTGCGAGGACTTGATATGTGTAGGACGCGCATTAGGAGTCTTTTTTTAATTATTCTGCGAGGATCTGATACTTTCGACGAACCATATATGCATTGCGTACGGCGATCGTCCAGCCGGCTTTACCATCCAGGAAGGAACGCTTCAAAATCAGGGTACGCAGAAAACGGGCAGTTGGTGAGAACAGTCGTTTAAAGGTAACCTTGGTCTTCCCTTTGGCTAATAACTTTTGCGCGGAAAGATGGGCGTAGCGCTCAATGCGCTCCCAGTGGTCTTGGCTGTTTTGGTAAGAATAGTGGTGCAATTTACCGATAAGATTCAGAGTTTGTTTTCCCACAGGAATAGCCAAATCCTCGTGCACATAATTTCCTTCCCACTGCACGGACTGTCGGTCAAATAGCCGGACTTTCCAGTCGGGGTACCAGCCAGAATGGTAGATAGCTTGCCCACAATAGTAATTGAGGCGGTCTAAGGAATAGACGGTCTTTGGCCGTGGGGACCACTGGAGAATGGATGTTTCGAGTTCTGGGCTGAGCACTTCATCCGCATCAATGGAAAGAATCCAATTGTATTGAGCCTGTTTGTTGGCCCAATTCTTAGTGGCCGAATAGCCGAGCCAGGGCGTCTCGATAACACGCGCACCCAACGAACGGGCAATAGCTATCGTTTGATCTGTGCTTCCGGTGTCCACGACTAGTACCTCTTGGGCCACTCGGAGAAGTGGCGGAAGGCTGAGCGGTAGATTTTCCGCTTCGTTCAAGGCTATGACCACCGCACTGATTCCCATTTCGAAGACTTCTTAGTGGACGGTGCCGTAAGCTACGAAATAGGGGTTTAGCAGGTTTTCCTTGTTATAAAGCAGTGGCTCCTTCGTTTCGTCGTTGATGACTTTCCCGCCGGCTTCTTCCAGAATAATTTGTGCGGCTCCGGTGTCCCATTCCATGGTAGGAGCCAGGCGTGGGTAAATATCTGCATGGTTCTGTGCGAGTAGCAAGAATTTCAGAGAGCTTCCTTTGGAAACCAATTCTGGCTCGGTGAAACCATCAACAAAAGTTTGGGTGGCTTCGTTAAGGTGAGAGCGAGAGCATACCATGCGAAGACCAGCGTCGTTAAGGGTAAAAGCATTAGCTGCAAGAGCTTCTTCTTGACCGTCTAGGACACGGTGGGCACCTTCTCCCTTAGCGGCCCAAAAGGTTTCTCCGGTTACGGGCACATGAACGACGCCCAGAATGACCCGCTGATTATGGACCAAAGCAATATTGACGGTGAATTCTCCATTACGCTTGATGAACTCTTTGGTGCCATCCAATGGATCGACTAGCCAGCTATAGTTGAAGTTCTTTCTCTCTTCGTAAGGGATTTCTTTATTCTCCTCGGAGACGATGGGGAATACGGGGTCCATTTTTTCCAAGCCTTCACAAATGACCGCATTCGCTTTGCGGTCGGCGATGGTTAACGGAGAATTATCACTTTTACGTTCGATTTCAACCCCCTCGGCCGCCGCGTATATCTCTAAGATGACTTTACCCGCCGCTTCGGAGATTGAACAAACTTCTTTAGCAATTGCTTTTAGATCCATGCGTATGATTTTCTTTCGCCAAAAGTAAAAAAATATAGAGGAGTAATGACAGACTAAATGAAAATCGTGTTGTCCAGTTGACTACTTTCGATTTTCGTGTTATACTGCGGCTGATCTATGGTATTCCCCTCTGTATCAACTCCTGATCAATCAAGATTCCATCATCCGAAAAAAAGACATCATGCATAAAATTTTAGTAACCGGCGGTTGTGGCTACATTGGCAGTCATACCATGGTTGACTTAATTCAGAACGGATTTGAAGTCATCTCTGTAGATAATTTCTCGAATGCTTCGGCTGAAGCACTCGACGGTGTAGAGCAAATCACCGGAGTGCGAGTGCAGAATTACGCGTTAGATCTAGGTGATCGGGAAGGAACGCTCAAGGTTTTTGCGGAGCATCCAGATATTAAAGGGGTCATTCACTTTGCGGCCCATAAGCACGTTGGGGAATCGACTAAAATTCCTATGCAGTATTTCCGGAATAATTTGAATAGCCTACTGAATATTTTGGAGGGTTGTAAAACCTACCAGGTTCCTCATTTGATTTTTTCATCCTCTTGCTCGGTCTATGGTAACTCTAGGGAACTACCGGTTACCGAAAAGACGCCCTTCGAACGGGCCGAAAGCCCCTACGCTCGAACCAAGCAAATGGGGGAAATGATCATTGAAGATGCATCCCTGGAAATCCCCGGTTTGCAATCTATTCTGCTTCGGTACTTCAACCCGGCGGGGGCGCACCCTTCGGCCTTGCTTGGAGAAGCATCCAGTAATCCAGCGAGTAACCTGGTGCCAGTGATCACTGAAACGGCGATTGGCAAACGGGCAAAGATGACCGTCTTTGGCGATAATTGGAACACCCGCGACGGTAGTTGTATCCGAGATTATATTCACGTGATGGACCTAGCGGATGCGCATACCAAGTGTTTACAATACTTGATGGCCGAGAAGAACGACTCCCAAGTGGAAATCTTCAATGTAGGAATTGGCGATGGGGTAAGCGTTTTGGAAGCCGTAGAAGCTTTTGAGAAGGTTACCGCACAGAAGCTCAACTACGAAATTGGCCCCCGTCGAGATGGTGATGTAGAATCTATTTACGCGGATTGTTCCGCTGCCCAGAAAAGGCTAGGTTGGACACCACAATACGGGATTGAGGAGATCATGCGCACCGCTTGGGCCTGGGAACAAAAACGCACGCAACTACAGGAGGTGTAGGTTGCTAAGGAAAGTGCAGGATTTGGGATCCGTCTACGAGAGCATAGAAATCTCGTAGACGGATTTCGAATTTAACACTTTTCGGTCATTT
>JBCDIO010000241.1:0-5935 GCA_038748815.1 Bacteroidota bacterium | reverse complement strand
TTTTGCTCGTTATATATCAAACTAATGCACTTCAGGCGTAGGAATATTCTAACCTGATACCGATAGGGGTGGTAAGCAACTTTTCTCATCCTTTATACGATGGTCTTTTGTGATCATCACCCAACAAAAGGAACCCTTCCCAAACCGAGTAGAAAATCCCCGAAACCTTTTTTTGGGCTTAGCCCAAGGTACTTAACAATCTGCAGCATGAACGTAAAAAATAAGATCGTAGCTATCCTTAGCTGGGTAGCTAATGTTCCTACCGAGAACATTGATGAACTAACGAACTTACAGGATGACCTAAGTTTGGATTCTATGGACAGAATGCTATTGGTCGTCAAAATGGAACGCCTTTTTGGTGTAGAACTACAGAACGAACAGATCGAAAGACTGCATACCGTGGAGGACGCTACCCATTGTATCGAACAGCAGCTGATGCTCAAGCAAGCGGCCGTCTAACCACCTTCTTGCTCTATACACCACACGAGTACGAAAGAATCAAATAGTCGATAAGACAACCGGAAGGATTGCTCTGTATCTGGCTTGATTAGTTTACCCTGAAAGTTTCCGCCATTTTCTTGCAAGGAAAAAGGCTCCATGTGTAGGTGCTGTTTAAAATCTACTTCTTTACGACCGTAGGCTTTAAACAGTGCCTCTTTGGCCCCCCAGTATACGTGTAAATGGGTGATTCGACGAGTCGTCGAAAGGCTACTCATTTCCTCTGGGCGCATATACTTGTGCGCAATGCGCTCGATCTTAGAGACTTCTAGCTGAATATCGATCCCAACTGCTTGGGGCGCGGCAATAACGGCGGCTAAGCCGTGGCTGTGACTCAGAGAAATTTGATAATCAGAACCAACTAAATACGGTTTCCCAAATTCATCTTTCAAGCAGTCTGCTCGATCCTCACGCCCCGAAAGAACGTGTAACAAATATCGACTGGCTAACCATTCTACTCGCCGCCGCCCCTTCATAGTAGCTAATTGCTGGACTTCAAGGGAACGCAAACCTAAAGCGTCTAGAAAGAAAGCTTCCGACTCTTCAATTTTCCAAATCCCCCATTCCCCGGCGGGCACTATTCGTTCGGTCTTAATCAAAGGCATAATGGCTCAAATTGGCGATTAAAGGTACGATCTTTTGGGGCTTCGTACTGGGTACTTCTTAATCGAGGAGGAGCAGCGAAAAATTAAAATTCTCCGAGAACTATTCTACTAGAAGATCATTCGTCTATATATTGTGTGCACGGCACTCTTCCGTAGTGCATCTTTTCTAAACCGAGCGATCACTATTTTGAAAGTAACTAAGCAGGGCCAACTTACAGGGCATCGTTCTGGAATATACACCCTACAAGAACGGCCGACCAAGCAAACTTTTATTTCGGGAGCTGGAGATGGCTGGGTCGCCGAATGGCCATTAGCCGGGACCACCGATGGGAACCTTCTGGCCCGGATCGAGACTCAGATTTTTTCCATGTTACTATTGGAGAATGAACAAGTAGTAGTACTTGGCAACATGGAAGGTGGCGTCCATTGGGTCGACTTGGAGCATCCGGAGGATACCCTAAATATTGCACATCATCAAGGAGGCGTTTTTGGAGTCGAACAACTCAATAGCTTTATTTGGACCCTGGGAGGCGATGGGCTCCTCACTCGTTGGGATCTTAAAGATCGGAAAAGCCTCGATAGCCAACAGATCTCGTCCTTAGCCCTTCGCTGTATGGCCTACTGTGAAAGTAGAAATGAAATCGCCATCGGAGCTAGTGATCACGCCATTTATTTTCTGGATGCTCAAACCCTCAGGGTTCGATCCGTACTAGCCGGTGCCCATGCTAACTCGGTCTTTACCCTCCTGTACAGTCCAGATGGCCAATACCTGTACTCCGGCGGACGAGATGCCCATCTGAAAATGTGGGCACTCGAAGAAGATCGGCGACTAATAAAAGCCGTGCCAGCCCATTGGTATACGCTTAATCACCTGGTTTTTATTCCAGAACTTGATTGCCTGGTCTCTGGAAGTCGGGATAAAACCCTGAAAATTTGGAACCCGGCTGATCTGTCCCTACTCAAAGTGTTAGAGCCTGGACGCGATGGAGGACACGTCAATTCCGTAAATCGACTACTCTGGCTAGCAGACGCGGGCCTTTTAGTCAGTGCTAGCGATGATCGAAGCCTGATCCTCTGGGAGGTAAGCCGCTAATGTTGTAAAAGTAGAACCCCTCATTTAGGCCCCTCGGATTTGTTGGATTTTGCATACCTTTAGCTTCCTGTCAGCCGCTCGAATTGAGCACATTTTGTACCATTGGATAAATACTTATGATCTTATCTGATAAACGGATCCTAGAGGGGATAGAGCAAGGAGAAATTGTTATCGAACCGTTTGATCGCTCTTGCCTAGGAACCAATTCTTACGATGTACACCTGGGGAAGCATTTGGCTACCTATCAGGACCGAATTCTGGACGCTAAGCAGCACAATGAAATTGAGCACTTCAAGATTCCGGAAGAAGGATTCGTTCTGCACCCCAACACGCTCTATTTAGGCGTTACGGAAGAATACACAGAAACACATAATGCCGTTCCTTTTTTAGAAGGGAAAAGCAGTGTTGGCCGATTGGGGATTGACATCCATGCTACCGCCGGTAAAGGAGATGTTGGTTTCTGCAATACCTGGACCCTGGAAATCTCTTGTACCCAACCCGTACGGGTATATGCAGGTATGCCGATCGGACAACTGATCTATTTCCAGGTCGAAGGAGATATTATCAACTACTACAATAAGAAACAAAACGCGAAATACATTGAACGGACCATCCGCCCGGTGGAAAGTATGATGTGGAAAAATAAGTTTTAAGCCGAATTCACCTTGACAAAACTGTTAGCCAACCTACGAATCATCTCCGCCGGAGCCGGTAGTGGTAAGACGTACCGTCTGACCCAAGAAATGGTGCAGTATTTGCAACAGGGAGTAGAGCCAGAAGGCATTATTGCCACAACCTTCACGCAGAAAGCCGCCGCTGAATTACAAGAGCGAGTACGCATCAAGTTATTGGAAGAAGGGCTTTATGAAGAGGCAGATCGGTTGAGTAATGCCCTCATTGGGACAGTCCATGGACTTGGCGTTAAATTGCTCAAGCGTTTTGCCTACGAAGCCGGAGTATCCCCTTCTGTTTCCATCATCGCCGATGAAGATCAACAGATTTTATTCAATCAATCGCTGGCTACGGTACTGACGACCGACCGGGTGGAAGAAATCGATTTTCTCTGCGAAAAGTTAGGCTACCATAAAAAAGAACAATACGATTGGCGTCGTGAATTACGGACGATCTCTGAAATCGCCCGAGCCAACGACTTTGAACGAGAAGCTCTGCAGAAAAGCTTAGATCTGTCTATCGAATCTTTTGCTGCCTTCTTGCCCGATAGTGATGGACGAAGTGTTGAAACGTGGAATGCCGATCTAGATCAGCGGCTAATGGATACCATAGAAGCCATTGAGAATGGCCCCGATCAGACCAAAACGACGCTGACTGCGCTTCGGCAGATTAAAAAGATGCGGACCGACCTTCGGCAGCGCAAATACCTCCCCTGGTACGAGTGGGCACGTCTCGGTAAGTTAAAAGTAGGGGCTAAAAGCAAAGAAGCCGTAGCGGAGCTCATCGAATTTGCCCGCACCGTGGAGTCCAATGAAGCCATGCACCAAGATATTTTTCGCTTCATGGAGTTGCTGTTCCACACTACGATCGATGCCTTAGAAGAATACGATAGCTACAAGAAAAAACGGGGCCTCATCGATTACACCGATATGGAAGTATTGGTGAATAAGCTCCTAGACCACGAGGCCGTTGCTTCGGTATTGAAAGAAGAGTTACAGTTGTTGATGGTCGATGAATTTCAGGATACGAGTCCCATCCAACTGCAGATATTCTTGAAATTGGCTCAAATTACACCTAAAGCGGTGTGGGTAGGAGACCCCAAGCAATCTATTTATGGATTTCGGGGGGCCGAGCCTCGGCTCATGAAAGCCATTATTGACCAGCAGGGAGGCGTCGCTCCCGAAGATATCCAATCGTACTCTTGGCGTTCTCGCTCCGATATTGTCTATGCCACCAACGCCATCTTTACGAAAGCTTTTGCCGATTTGCCCGTCGAACAGATAGCGTTGGAACCTAAGCGCAAAGCGTCGGGGGGGATCGATCCCGCTGAACCGGCTAATATGGGGCCGGCTATTCAGCAGTGGCATTTTGAAGTGGACGACGATGGGAAACGACTTCCCGGGCGGCCTTGGATGGAGAATGCCATAGCCCATGCGATCCGGGAAGTGCTCGATAAGGAGCTGCCCATTCTACCTAAAGGAAGTGACGAACATCGGGCCTTACGCCCGGGCGATGTGGCGGTTCTTTGCCGGAGTAATTTCGATTGCCAGGAGATGGCCAATGCGCTGCATCGGGTGGGCCTAAAAGCGGCTATATCCAGAGCGGGACTATTACAAACCGCAGAAGTCAAGCTTGTGCTAGCCACCCTAAAATTACTCTTAGATCCAAACGATAGTCTGTCCGTTGCAGAGATCATTCTGCTCACCGGACAACAAGAATTAGAACACCTGGTCGATGATCGACTGGACTATTTGCAAGAACTTGGGGATACCCCGCTTTATACCGACGACTGGGCGGCCGATCAGCCTTTTGTACGAGAAATTCATAAGCTTCGGCCAGAAGTTGGTGAACTGTCAAGTGCCGAAATTCTGGAAAATATTCTGGAAGACCTGGACCTACGCCGTACCATTGTGGCTTGGGGAAATGCCCAGCAACGCTTGGCTAATATTGCGGTACTTAACCACTTGGCTACCCAATACGAGGATGCTTGTAATCGATTACATACTGCGGCTTCATTGGGGGGCTTTCTTTTATGGTTAGGCGAACTCGAAGCCAAAGGAACAGACTGGCAAGGGATGTCCGAAGGAGCGGATACCGTTCGGGTTATTACCTACCACCGGAGTAAAGGACTAGAGTATCCGCTGGTTATTTGCCACAGCCTGGAAAATAAACTGCGGGCCAATATTTGGGGCATTAGCCTTATCCCCGAGCAAGCAGCATTGGACCTCAAAAACGTATTGGATCAACGGTGGATCCGCTACTGGGTAAATCCGTACGCCGATCAGGATCGCAAAACGCCCCTCCATAATCGGCTGATGGAAAGTGAAGCTTACCAGGAGATATTACGAGATGCCCAGGCGGAGGAGGCTCGGTTGTTGTATGTAGGAATTACCCGGGCTCGGGATTATTTGGTCTTTCCTACTCGGAAGCGCGCTACCCAATGGCTCAATCGAGTTTGGAACGACGGAAATGATGATCTACCTACTCTCGATCACCAAGCCAATGATACACCTTGGGTTTGGGCAAGTGATACGGATCCACATCGCATTCTACCCAAAACGAGTGAAACCTTTGTGTTTAGCCGACAGTTTGAAACCTGGGCTATGCCACAGGAAGAAATATTCTTTCTCGAAACGAGAGCCGGTAAAGCCATACACGCTAATTTTCGGATCAATCTGCGAGATGAGTCTTTGGGGTTTGATCCGAAGGGCTCTATCAATGAAATTGTTACCTACCCAACGCCTCCCTGGAATACCTTGGAGGTAGATGTCTACCAATTGGGAAAAGCCTTAAAAGCCTTAATTACGGCCCTACATCCCGATGATGACCTTGGTGCAAACGATCGACACTATTTAGCGGTCGGTCTTTTGGAACGGTACGATCTAATAGATCAAGTAGAGCCAGAATGGTTGGTACAACACGCAGAAACGTACTACGAAACACTATTAAAACACGCCGGTGCTCCCGTCTTTTGGAATAAAAAAATGCCCTTACAAGTACCTTACGAGGGACAGTTGTTTGAAACGGTGCTGGATTTATTCTGGGAAACAAAAGATGGAATTTTCGC
>JBCDIO010000240.1:0-5943 GCA_038748815.1 Bacteroidota bacterium | reverse complement strand
AATTCGGAGCATCCCTTCGAAGTCTTTCAGCTCGACGATGGCTACCAGGCCGCTATTGGCGATTGGTTACAAGAAAAACCAGCTTTTAAAGGCCAGATGCCTCAAATCGCCCAAAATATCCAAGCGGCAGGACTGCGTCCTGGTCTCTGGTTAGCTCCTATGGTGGTGGAAGAAAAAGCCCAAATCGCCCAGAAGAATCCGGACTGGTTACTTAAAGACTCCGTGGGTAAACCCATACGCGTAGGTTATAATCCGCTTTGGGGAGGCTGGTATTACGCCCTAAACTTCTACGAACAAGGCGTACAAAACTATCTGACCCAGGTTTTTCAAACAGTGACTAACAAATGGGGATACCAATTTCTGAAGCTAGATTTCTTATTTGCGGCATGTGTGGCTCCACCCCCTCATAAAACCCGGGCGCAAGTGATGTCCGAAGTGCTCGACTTTATTCGTCGGCTTTGCCCGGATGCTCAACTCTTAGGTTGTGGAGTACCTTTGGCTTCGGCGGCGGGCAGAATGGAATATTGCCGAATCGGACCCGACACCCATTTGGCCTGGGACCACCGGCTCTTGCGTTTTTTCCGTAAACGTGAACGCGTTTCCACGGATTTCGCCGTACAGACGATTTTAGGCAGATGGTGGTTAGATGGAATATGGTTTGGAAATGACCCCGACGTCTTCATCATGCGAAAAGAAGGGCACCGCTTGAGCCCAGAAGTACAACGGACCCTACTACTAGTCACCGCCTTATTTGGGCGGCTACACTTTACTTCCGATCTACCTAGCACCTACGACGAATGGAGTACAGGAGAATTGGAAGAGGCATTATTCTGGTCTCACGGACAGGTTAAAGCAGTTCGTTGGCTAGATGCGCAAAAAATGGAAATCCGTTTCAGGCAAGACGAGAGAGGCTGGAAACTCCTAATCAACTGGAGTCAGAAGAATCTTAGCTGGCCCGAATCCCCAAATGTCCAACTGGAACCAGGGGAATCTATCATCTTACTGGATACTTCCAGGTAGTTAGTTAGAGGTGATGGGTTGTTTTTCGCGAATGAGTTCCAAGGCGGTTATAATATCTGGATCTTCACTATTGAGAATGGAGAAGTAACCTTCATCCCCGTAGAGTTGCTTGGCAACTCTTGCTTTGTAGGCGACCATCAATTTAGACTTCAATGCCGTAAGCTCAGCTGGATCTACCTGGATCCCTTTATCCTCGGTATACGCCGCCCATGCTTCGATATCTTCCCATCTTGGTTGGTAACTTTCTTGAAACTGAGTCAAAGCCTGCCCTTCGCCTAGGCTATTGAATTGTTCCATATTGCGCAAGATAAACTGAGGCAGATAGGCTCGCATCGAAAGATACGTTTCATTCATGTACTGAGTATCTAAGGGAACAAAGACATCTGGGCGAATTCCTCCGCCCCCGTAAACCGGCCGGCCCGAGGAGGTATAATACACGACTGAATCCAATTGGGGAATACTATCTTCCGAAATTAATTCACCCGTAGAAAAACGATTTACCATTTCTTTTCGATACTCCGAACGATCATTGTAATCTTTCTGAATAGAGCGTCCCGATGGAGTATAATAGCGGGCTACAGTTAAACGGATCGCCGAGCCATCGCTCAAAGGGTACTGCTCTTGTACTAATCCCTTGCCAAAAGAACGTCTTCCCACAATGAGCGCTCGATCGTGGTCTTGTAAGGCTCCAGCCATAATTTCACTGGCACTTGCCGAGCCTTCATCGATCAGTACCACAACTTGTCCAACCCGAAAGAAGGGTCGCCCCGTCGATTTGTATTCCTGTCGATTGGAGGTGCGCCCTTCGGTGTAGACCAATAGCTTCTCTCGGTCTTGAAATAATTGACTGAGCATTTCAGTAGCCTCGCGCAGGTAACCACCGGGGTTTTGTCGTAGGTCGACCACTAGATCTTCCATCCCTTGGTTCTCTACCAATTCTTCGACCCCTTTCATAAACTCTTGGTAAGTAGTGGCAGAGAATCGATTAACTTTGATATACCCCGTTTTCTCATTGAGCATATAGGCAACGTCTACGCTATGTACAGGAATTTTATCACGAGTGATCGTAAAGTCACGTAATTCTTTTTCCCCAGGCCGTAAAATACCAACTTGTACCTCCTCCCCTTTCTGCCCCCGTAACATCTTCATGATTCCAGGGCTTTCGATACCAACACCCGCAACCAAAGAATCTTCAATCATCACAATACGGTCTCCTGCCATCACGCCAACCGCTTCCGAAGGACCACCAGCGAGTGGAGCAATCACTACGATGGTATCATCTAGGATCATAAATTCTACTCCAATACCGTCAAAATTTCCTTCCAATTGCTCTCTAACATCGCGGACCTGTTCGGCATTCAAATAACTAGAGTGCGGATCTAATTGCTGCAGTACTTCGTTAATTGCTTCATCCATAAGAATATCGCGATCAACTTCATCGACGTACTTGGCTTCGATATACCGGATTAGCTCCTCTACCTTTCCATTGCCAATCGCATTCGGCACTAAATCACCTTTCACTAATTCAATCGAAGGAGAGGCAACTTGTAAACGTAAGCCTAACACAATACCAACCACAAAAGCCAAGGAAACAAGTACCGGAATCCAGAGGTAAGGGGAACGTTGCGGATTAGAAGAATATTGGTTCATATTGATGATACTACGAAAAGTCATTGAAGGCCTGTACGTAATGGAAGCAGGCGATCTTCCCAGAATAGCGAACCCTTGTTTAAAGCCTTGCTACATCTATTATTCAGTAACAGTATTCCCAATAACTTGTTTCGACCACATTGGGAATTAAAACCATATCCGGAAAGATCGTCATTATCCGGAGTTTAAACACTAAATGCCGCCGAGAATAACCTGTAAACAAAAAATGCTGACCCTCTATAGGCATGCACAAATTACCATAAATAAAAGGAAAAAGCATTTTTTTTGAAATATTGAAAATTTTGGGCAATTTAGATGCAAATGTTCTAACAATGGCCAAATCAAACGAAATCGATGAACTGGACAAAAAGATTTTGTCCATCTTAATGCATAACTCAAAAACACCCTATACCGACATTGCTAAAAAGTTATTCGTTTCGGGCGGCACGATTCACGTCCGAATGAATAAATTAATCGAGCTGGGTATTGTCAAAGGCTATCACTTGGATATTGATCACAGTATGCTAGGCTTTGATATCTGTGCCTTCTTAGGCATCTACCTCGATAAAAGCTCTTTATACCACGATGTGGCCGATGAGCTAGAAGCCATTCCAGAAATCGTTGGTGCCCATTATACAACAGGGCTATACAATATCTTTGCTAAGATCGTATGCAGAGACACCATGCACCTGCGGGATGTCTTGCACGACAAGATTCAAAAAATTGCCGGCATTCAACGGACGGAAACCTTTATCTCCCTAGAAGAAAGCATTGATCGCCCCATCAGTATCATTGATGAGGAAAGTACAGTAACAGAAAACGACTAGAGTATTGCTCTAGTATCAAACGCAAATCCCGAAGACGGTCAGAGACTGTCTTCGGGATCATCTTTTAGCGGTCGCACGCGATTGGTTTACTACTAGTAATAAACTGCACGCCGCACCCGGGCTGCGTACTTAGCCAAGCGCACCACTTGACAGGTATACCCATACTCATTATCGTACCATAGGTACAAAGTAATATTTTGCCCATCGGCAGAAACGATCGTTGATGGAGCATCAACTACCGAGGTAGCCGTCATGCCAACTGCCGTGCTACTTACATATTCGGTAGAGTTAGAATAGTGTAGTTGTTCTACTAAATCGCCTTTCAAGGAAAGCTCCTGTAGAAAATTATTTAGTTCTTCCCGCTGCGTTGTCTTTTTTAGGCTTAGGTTGAGGATTGCCAGCGACACATTTGGAGTAGGTACCCGAACCGCGTTACCGGTCAACTTACCCTTCAAACCAGGAATAACTTTGGCCACCGCCTTCGCTGCTCCGGTGCTCGTCAATACCATATTGGTGGCAGCTCCACGACCACGACGTGGTTTCTTGTGGAAGTTGTCCAATAGGTTTTGGTCAGAGGTGTAAGCGTGGATCGTTTCTAAATGCCCCTTTTCGATACCAAATCTTTGTTCGAGAGCAGATAATACAGGAGAGATCGCATTGGTGGTACAGGAAGCCGCGCAAAAGATGGTATCCGTTTCCAGATTTAAGTCGCTCTGGTTAACGCCATGTACAATATTTGGAACATCCTTTGCCGGAGCCGTCAGCATCACCTGATCAACGCCCGGGCGTAGGTGAATGGAAAGTGCTTCCCGATCTCGCCATACCCCGGTATTGTCAATCAACAAAGCATTTTTAATGCCATAGTGGGTGTAATCGATGTCATTTGGAGATTTAGCGAAGATTACCTGAACGCGATTCCCGTTGATGATCATCTCAGAGCCGTCTTCCGCTACCGAAATCGTACCAGCAAAATTTCCGTGTACTGTGTCGGTTTCAAGCAAGGAGGCTCGTTTAGTTACCTCCTGAAAACGATCTTGCATTTTTGGGCGTAGCACAATGGCTTTGAGGCGCAATTGGTCACCCGCTCCGGTTTGGTCTACGATACGGCGAGCAACTAATCGTCCAATTCGACCAAAGCCGTATAAAATTACATCTTTGGCGGGTTCCGCTTTAGTATTATTTTCCTGCAGGCCATTCAGCTTAAAACCGATAAATGCATCTACATTTGGATAATCAGCTCCTTCCCGCCCCCATTCAAGAGCTAATTTACCAAGATCAATCTTTGCTGGTGGTAGGTCCTTTACCCGAGCAATGGCTTCGGCAAGGTGCAGCGTGTCCTGTACTTCAATAGAAGTATCGCTATAATTAAGTGCAACCAAGTGTTGGTGTAAGAGCTCCGATGGACGGCTGTCATAGATGCTATTCCGAAAGAGGACCAGCTCGGTATTCTGGTCGAAGCGAAGATCTCCCGCTAGCTGTAGTAAGCGAAGTGCCGCTTTTTCTTTTTCGTGCCAATCCTGTAACGAACGATCGGTTTGATCACGCAGAAGAGTGTCTTTTTCTTGCATGGTAATAATCTGGTTTGTGGTTTGGTTATTCGTACCCTTTGTGGGATTCAATACTTTGGCAAAAATACGTTTTCTCCCTAGGATTTGCCTCAGATATTGGGTCAACTACTGAACCCAAAGGGCGGAAAAAACGAAACCCGAACCTTTCGGGCCCGGGTTTCGTTCGGATTTAACTACCGAGGTAGTGCTTGAGAAGTTTGCTTCGATTGGCAGATCGTAGCTTGTTGATCGCTTTGTCTTTAATTTGGCGAACCCGCTCCCGGGTGAGGCCAAACTTTTCGCCGATATCTTCTAAGGACATAGGGTGCTCAACCCCAATTCCAAAGTACAATTTGATAACATCGCACTGGCGTTCTGTCAGCGTGCTTAGAGAACGTTCGATCTCCCGGCGCAACGATTCTTGGTATTCCAAGGCCTGATCCGTTCCGGGGGTTGCATTATTCTCTAAAACATCAAGTAAAGAATTATCTTCACCTTCGACGAATGGGGCGTCCATAGAAACGTGGCGTGCGGCTACTCCCAGCGTGGTTTCTACCTCTTCGGTAGGAATTTCCAGCATTTCTGCTAGCTCTTCCGCCGATGGCTCCCGCTCGTATTCTTGCTCAAGCTCAGAAAATGCCTTGTTGATCTTGTTCAAAGAGCCTACCTTATTTAAAGGAAGACGAACAATCCGACTTTGTTCCGCTAATGCCTGCAGGATAGATTGACGAATCCACCAAACGGCGTAGGAGATGAACTTAAAACCACGGGTTTCGTCAAAGCGTTGTGCCGCTTTGATCAAACCTAGATTCCCTTCGTTAATCAAATCACTTAAAGAAAGTCCCTGGTTCTGATATTGCTTAGCAACGGAAACAACAAATCGTAAATTAGCCTTGGTT
>JBCDIO010000239.1:0-5950 GCA_038748815.1 Bacteroidota bacterium | reverse complement strand
GGGCGAGATATTCCTGGAAATCCGGAATTCTATTGGGGCAGAATGGATGATCTTCGCATCTACAATCGAGCACTCAGCGATCGCGAAGTACAAGCTCTTTACAAAGACAACGGGGAACAGAATGCTCCTCGTCCTTGTGTTACACCACCTCCCACACCGCCCCAGCCGAAGCAACCACCCGTAGTGGATATTACCACACCTAGCAATGACCCGCATACGACCGGGCAAGCTACCCAGGAAATTATTGCGACTATTAAGCACGTTAAACGGAAAAGTCTCATTGCCTTTGAGGTCAACGGTCGTAAGAATACATCGTTTGATTTCGATGCCGCTACTCAAACCTTCCGGGCTACGATCAACCTACAACCCGGTAATAACATCGTACGAATTACCGGCAATAATAATGATGGCTCCGATTCCGATCAAACGACCATCATCTACCAGAAAAAACAGCAGCCCCCCATTGTAACGGTAACGTCCCCGGCTAATAATCCACATACTTCTCCCACGGAAAAGATTCGCATTGAAGCGAAGATCGATTACGTGCCTACAGTTAGTGGCGTGCAGTTTCGCTTCAACAATCAACCCTATACGAACTTCTCGTATAATCCCAACACGGGGCGTTTTTCTACAGAAGTAACACTAAATCGAGGAAATAATTACTTTGAAATTATTGGGACCAACCAGGATGGACAAGATCAAGGTTTTGGCACTATCGCTTATCAGCCTAAAGCCCAACCACCGATCATTACCATGCAAAAGCCGGTCAATAATCCGGAACAAACGAAAATTCCAAATCAGCCAATCCAGGCCAGAATACAGTACGTATCCAAAAAGGAGGATGTTGACTTTCTCTTCAACGGGCAGCGGGTAACCAACTTCTCCTACAACCCACGGACGGAGCAGTTTTATGCAGCCGTTCAATTACAACCGGGAAGTAATAGCTATCAAATCACCGCGCGAAATGACGATGGTCAAGATTTTGCATCTGGAACGATTCAGCTAATCGAAGAGGTGAAGCCAAAGCAACCACCCGTCGTAACGATTACGACCCCTTCTTCAAATCCATATACTTCGGCGACCGAACGAACTACTATCCAGGCGGATATTCAGTATGTACCTGCCAGGAGTGGAGTGACCTTCCGCTTTAATGGACAGAATTTAAGCACCTTCAATTACAATCCCAATACCGGGAAGTTCTCAACGGAGGTTAAACTCAACCGAGGAAATAATGTCTTTGAGGTAGTTGGGGTCAACTCGGATGGTGAAGATCGGGGTATCGGTACCATTCTGTACGAACCGAAAGCGCAGCCACCCATCATCACGATGCAGTATCCAACGGCTCCGGAGACCACTAAAGATCCGAACCAGACGATTCGGGCACGCATACAATACGTATCGGCTAAGCAGGATGTGGAGTTCTATTTCAATGGTAATCGCCTGACGAACTTTAGCTATAATCCAAAGACGGAATCGTTCTCTGCTCCGGTCAAATTGGAACCAGGAAATAACAGCTTCCAGATTACAGCACGTAATCAAGATGGCCAAGACTTTGCCTCGGGTAGTATTCAATTGATCCAAGAGGTCGTTCAGAAACAACCGCCCGTTGTAACAATCACCCGTCCGACTAGTAATCCATACACCGCTGACGAACCTTCGCAGGTTATTCAAGCCCAAATCGATCACGTAAAGACGCGTTCTGGGGTTAGCTTCGTATTCAACGGGCAGCCAGTTAGTGCCTTTACCTACGATCCGACCAGCGGCAAATTCGAAGCCCGAGTAACGGTCAACGCCGGTTATAATTATTTCGAAATTACAGGTACGAATACAGATGGCTCCGACCGCGCCTCTGGTTCTATTTCTTACCAGCCACCGGCGGGGCAACCACCCATTGTTACGATTGTAAATCCGGTGAATTCGCCGCACGAAGCCAGTGATACCCCACAGCCCATTATCGCAACTATTGAACATGTCTCCAAGAAAGAGGATGTAACGTTTATTGTGAATGGACAAGAAACAAGGGCTTTTACCTACAATCCAACATCTCAGCGGTTTACTGCGATGGTAGATCTATTGCCAGGATTCAATGTCTTTGAAATCGAAGGGCGCAATCAATACGGCTCGGACCGTAAGGTTGGACGTATTTCTTATACTCCACCCGCGCCACCAAGCATTCCATCGGTTGTTCCGTCCGAGCCTACCGATCCAGGAGAAGTGACCATTACCGAAACGATTCGCGTACCGAATAATCCAATCACACTGGTTTGCTTCGACCACGAGCGAGAGGATGGAGATATCGTTTCTATCATCGTTAATGATGAAGTGATTGCGGATAAATTGGAATTGAAAAATATTGGAAACGGAGAGTTCCGCGCTACTTTACCGCCACTAGGAGTTGGAGGAGAGTACAAGATCATCTCTAAGGCTTGGAACTTAGGTTTAGTAGAGCCCAATACACTAACCATCGACATTTGGGATGGAACCGGCAATTTTGAACGGGTAGTGCTGAATTCTCGTATTGATGAAAGTGAAGCCTTTATCATTCGCTTTAAGTAAACGTTATGGAAAACCAACAGGAGGAAACCAATACTGAATCACCGAATCCGATTCCCAGAAGTTTATACATCTGGTTGGCCAGCATCACATTCGTGTTGCTGGCCTACCTGGTGGTAACTCTAACTCAACTGCAAGGCTTTCAAAAGTCGTTGGCTGCCCAAAATCAAAAAACGGATTCTCTGGGTCAAGTTATTGATAGTCTGGCTAATTTATGGTTAGAGGAAGAGGGTACGATCGTTTTCACGAACGAAGTCGAGGAACCGCAGGAAGCCACGTTGGTAGAAGAGGAGACCATCGAACCGGAAGAAGAAACTGCCGATAATCCTTCAGAAGCAGCACCAACCGTTAATACGTCACGAACTGCTCCGGCACCTAGAGCGGGACCGTCTAATCTCGTTGGAAAATTATTAGATGGACTGACCCTAAATGGGGTCCTATTTGATGGATATATAGTTGATCCTAAACAGGAAAATATTCAGTTCTACCACTTGGATGAAGGAAAAAAGATTGAAACTATTCAACAACTAAAGAAGGTAGTTGAAGCGGGTGGGAAACAATTGGCGTTTGCGACTAATGGGGGAATTTTTAAGAAAAACTTGAACCCCGAAGGCTTGTATAAGGAAGATGGGCAAGAGCTATTTCCACTAAACCTTTCTGACGGCCCCGCCAATTTTACCAATTTTTACAGCATTGAACCAAATGGGGTTTTCTTTCTGGAGAAAAATGGTACGGCGGGGGTTTGCAAACGAGAGGATTTTAACACCTACGCCGGGCGTGCTTTTAATGCCACCCAATCGGGGCCCATGCTGGTCATTGACGGCAAAGTCAATAATGAGCTCAAGCCAGGTTCACCCAATAAGAATCTCCGGAGTGGAGTTGGTGTAACGGAGGCTGGGAAGGTCGTTTTTATTATCTCCAAGAACGCTTCTAACTTTTACAACTTCGCTTCTATTTTCAAATATTATGGATGTCAGAATGCCCTGTACCTAGATGGGGCTATTTCCGAAATGTACTTGCCTTCGATCGGTCGTAAAAAAACGGCGAACTCATTCTCAACATTTATTGCAATCTCTAAATAGCATGATGATCCGAATCCCCTTATTCCTTAGCATCATATTGGCCTCTAGTAGCTCCGTTTGGGGGCAAAATCCAGACCCTTTTTCTCCCACTACGGAGACCGAGGGTGTGACCGAATTGTTGGACACGCTCGCAGATCCTCCGGTGGTCGATTCATGTGCCATACAGATCGAAGCACTACAAGAGGAAATCGGAGTCCTTAATGATGAGATATCCGTCTTGCAGGAGGGCTTTAACCGACAAGTTGCAGAGTTGGATGCTCAGCAGCGTATTATTGATTCCTTATTGGATCTCACAGAATCCATTGACTTTAAGTACACAAAGGAGAAAGCCATTTATCCAGGGGCTACGGCTAAACAGGTTGTTTATCGAGGCGTGAATTACGATGTTTTGATTATCGATCATCCAGAGGATATTCGACTATACCATACGGATAGCTTAGGACGTATTGGAAGCTTGGGGAATCTGAAATCGCGGGTGGAAGCAGCCGGTCAACAATTAATCTTTGCGAGCAATGCAGGAATGTTCGCCCGAGATTTTTCTCCACAAGGTCTCTACATTGAAGAAGGGAAAAAAATGAAACCTTTGGACCGGAAGGAGAAAGGATATGGCAACTTTTATATGCAACCCAATGGGGTCTTTTTACTCCGTCAGGATAGTAGTGCAGCAGTGATTCCTACTAAAGCCTACCCAAAGAAAGATACCACAATCCGCTTCGCCACCCAATCGGGACCGATGCTCGTTACCAATGAGGTGATTAATAGCCATTTTAATAAGCCATCCACAAATTTGAATATCCGAAATGGGGTGGGAGTTACCAGCGATGGTAAAGTGATCTTCGTTATTTCTAACCAGCCTTGTAATTTATGGTCTTTCGCTAGTCTCTACCGGGATGTCTTAAAGTGCCCGAATGCTTTGTATTTAGATGGTGCCATTTCCGAAACGTACTTACCCGCCATTGGTCGTAAACGCTTAACCGGACCTTTTGGACCCTTAGTTGGAGTAGCTAAAGAAAAAACCCAAAAATAAAGCTGATGAAAACAGGCCAGATCTTGTGTCTAATCCTTTTTACAAGTCTATTCGCAATAGCCCCCAATAAACTCTTTGGTCAAGATGCCGCAATAGTACGAGGGACAAACGTCAATGTTCGGGCAGGGGCTGGTACGCAGTATGGAGTTGTTTTTCAGGTCAATACTGGAGACCGTTGCAAGCTTCTGGGGTCCGAAAACGAGGAGGAAATTGTTGGTTTCGGATATAATTATTGGTATCAGATTGACTTTGGAGGGCAAGTAGGTTATGTCTATGGAGCATTTCTTGATTTTATCTTCAATAATGCTCAAGTCAACCAGCGCCAATACGCGCAGGGTAGCATACAAACAGTGACGGCAAATCAAGTGAATGTACGAGACTGTGCGAGCCTGGAATGCAATAAGCTTTTTCAACTAAACGAATCGGATATAGTTGAAGTGGTCGCTCGCTCTAATCCCTACTTTATTCAAGGTTTGGGGGCACATCCTTGGTATAAAATTCAATACAAAGGCCAGTCGGCATATATATTTGGTGCCTTCGTAGATTGTAGTAATTGCGATTTCAACTCCCCTATTGCAAATAATACTCCCAGTTCAAACCTATCGTCCTCTTCTCCTTCAATTTCCTCAGGGGATTCTTCTTCGAGTGGTACGATCACCGGCGATGGAGTAAATATCCGGTCTTGCACAAGTACCCAAAATTGTGATGTTTTATTCCAATTGGATCTAGGAGTACGAGCCAATATTATACAAAAAGTACAAAACCAGGGGGAGAAATACCCCTGGTATGAGATCGATTATCAAGGACAAACTGGCTATGTATACGGACAGTTTTTCGCGGAAGAAGGTGCTGTGAGTTTTCAAAATGTAAAGGTATGGGCCATTATTGTTGGTGTTTCGGATTATTCTACCCAATTAAACAACCTGGGTGTTCGGGATTTAAATTACTCTGATGATGATGCTAAGAGGATGTACCAATTTCTGAAAAGCCCGCAGGGTGGAAGCCTACCCGAATCCCAAATTTCGTTACTGCGAGATAATGAAGCGACGAACCAGAGTATCTTGAGAGAATCCGAACGACTATTTCAGCAGGCGGGTCCAAAGGACTTGGTGATCGTCTATTTTTCGGGGCATGGAGGTCCTAATTATTTTGTCGCTCACGATCGCCCATTGAAATATTCGGATATCAAAGAAGTTGTAGAACGAAGTCCTGCCAATAAACGGTTGTGTATTGCCGATGCGTGTTATTCGGGTACTTGGAGTAATAATAGTGCTGCTTCCTCCACCCG
>JBCDIO010000238.1:0-5981 GCA_038748815.1 Bacteroidota bacterium | reverse complement strand
CAGGTAGAAATATTCAATGTTCAGGGTTCGGCTGTCTTACCGACAAGCCCGATGGTCAGTGCTGCCAATATTGGTCAAACATTACCCGTTAAAGTTACCCATTTATTCACCGGTGCTTTTTGTTTTGCTGCGATCCAAGTGGTCGATGGTTTAGCTCCGCAGATTAATTGCCCTTTAGACTTAACGATCGAATGTACCGTGAATCCTGATCCTTCAATCACGGGTGATCCATCGGCTATCGACTGTTTTCCTACCCTTTTTAGCTATTCTGATCAATACCTCAGTTTAGGGTGCCAAAACCCTCAGACCCAAATCATTAGAATGTGGACAGCTACGGACATCTACGGAAACTCAAGTACGTGTGAACAGAATATCTACATTCGTTTACCCCATTTAACGGATATTTCATTTCCGCCCTCTTTTGATAATTTGGACCAACCAGCCTTAGATTGTGAGACCTTGGATCTGAGCCCGATGGCCTTAGGGACTCCGAATATTCAGGGGCAACCTTTACCAGAAGATAATTCCTGTTCTTTTTCGGCGGTATACCTAGACCAGGTCATACCAAGTTGTGGCCAAACGTTTAGTATTATTCGAACTTGGACGGTCGTAGAATGGTGTACAGGAACGGTTACTTCTCATCCGCAGATTATCAAAATAGAAGACCAAACAGCCCCAGCAACCACCGTTCCTGATACCCTATACTTTCAGGCAAATAACCCCTCTTCATGTACCGCCAATTTAGATTTTCCGACGATTAGTTGGGTAGATAATTGTTCCAATGACGCAACCATTGAAATCCAAACGCCCTACGGTGATGTACTTGGAAATGGGGGCGTACTAGAAGAGGTTCCTATTGGTACTTTTTATGTAGCATATATAGTAACGGATGATTGTGGAAATGTAAGTAGTGACTCCGTATGGGTCGTACTCCAGGATCAATTAGCCCCAACGATGGCTTGTGATCAAGTGACTACGATCAACTTAGATGCAAATGGTCAGGCTTTGGTCAGCGCTACCGTTTTTGATGACGGATCCATTGATAATTGCTGTTTGACCTTTTTTCAAGTGGCCAGAGTCGAGCCTGGCTGCCAGGGCAATCTCGATTTTAGCCCCACGGTTGCCTTTTGCTGTGCGGATGCCGGGTATGAGATCCCACTGCGATTACGCGCGTTTGATTGCTTTGGTAATTTTAATGAATGCTCCGTTATTGCCAAGGTAGAAGATCCCATTCCGCCGACTTTAGTCTGTCCGCCTAGTCAGACTATCACCTGCCTGGATGATACAAGTCCTACTGATTCTCCTTTCGTTACGGAAGCTTGTGGGATTGATTCCATTTATTATGAAGACCAACTCTATTTAAATACCTGTTCTATTGGAACCATCGAGCGAACTTGGTATGCGAAAGATATCCACGAGAATTGGGATTCTTGTTTGCAGATAATAACAGTCCTAGACGCTACTCCAATTGAGATTCAGTTTCCAGCTGATCTTGTAATCACCGATTGTGGCGTAGAAGAACAAGCTCATCCCGATCTTTTACCGGCATCTTCCGCATATCCAGTGGTAGAAGGAGAGGATTGTGAATTATTAGCCATTTCGTATTCGGATCAAGTATTTAACATTGCCGCCCAGTCCTGCCTGCAAATTACGAGAACCTGGACGGTTATTAACTGGTGTGAATACGTACCGAACTCGGGGAGTTCGGTGGGGATTTACGAGTCTTTGCAAGTCATTGAAATTATCGATGAAGAGCCGCCATTAATCGACTGCGAGGTAGAGTTAGTATTTCCGATTATGGGTGATTCTTGCTTTACCACCGTATTACTCAGTCCACCGGTAATCTTAGATTGTACGTCCGAATGGACTCTGACCGTTACTACTCCTTGGGGTATTGGTTTAGGGCCTTATGAGAAAGTACCTCCCGGCACCTACGAGGTCACATATACGGTTTTTGATGCCTGTGGTAATGGTTCTACCTGTACCGTAATAATTGCAGTTGAAGATGAGAAAAAACCAATGCCGGTTTGTGTAGATGGCTTGGTCGGTGTGCTACAACTAAGTCAATGGGACTCTCTAGGAAATCCGGTAGATGGTATTGCGGAGATCTCGATTGATCAATTGGATTATGGAAGTAGTGACGATTGCGGGGAGATTCGTATATCCTTTAGTCCCGATTTGGCGGATACCATCCGAACGTTTTCTTGTGCTGAATTAGGCCAGAATTTAGTTGAACTTTGGGTCACCGACATCTACGGTAACCAAGGTTTTTGCAGTACTTGGATCGATGTACAAGACACTGCGGGTATTTGTGATCCACCTCCGAAATGGTCCGTGGAGGGAATGATTTTTTCCGAAACGGGAGCTACAATAGAAGAGGCAGAGGTTTACTTGATGGGCTCGGATACCCTAATTACTTTGAGTGACGAAGGAGGTAATTATATCTTTGATTCCTTATCCTTTTTTACTGGGTATTCACTAAAGGTGCAGAGAGATTCGGATCTTTTGAATGGATTGACTACTTGGGATCTTGCCAAGATCAAGCAACACATTCTGGGGATAGAACTCTTAGATTCTCCGTACAAGATTATTGCTGCCGATGCTAACCGGTCCGGGGCTGTTACCACCGTAGATTTATTACACCTCCAGAAACTCATTCTATTGCTCTCAGATGAGCTTCCGAACGGAAATACCTCTTGGCGGTTTATTCCCTCGGACTACACTTTTACGAATCCAGCATTACCTTTCTTGGATTCTTTCCCTGAGTCCTTGCTGATTGATACTCTACAAGCTTCAATTTCTAATTTAAACTGGTCGGCTATTAAGGTTGGAGATGTAAATGGAAGTGCTCAGGGAAGCTTCAATGCCTGGACAAACGAGCAGCGATCCGTTCGGTCGATAGCGCTTCTCGTACCAGCTCAAGAGATCGCAGCCGAGGAGTCTGTATGGGTACCTATGCGCTTTGGCCAAGAAGTATCTTTTCTGGCTATGCAAGGATCTATTCAGCTATCATCACCCTTTACCATTTTAGAGGTACGTTGGCCAGCATCGGCCGCTATATCTCCAACTGATTTTTATATGGAACCAGAGTATTCCCGTGGTTTTCGATTTGCAAGTTATGGGATAAGGCCTAAACGTAGACAATTTGGGGATATTTGGTGTGAAGTTCTTGTCAAAAACACGGGACGTATAGCTGCAACCCCGAGCTGGAGCTGGGAGGATCGAGTGTCTGGGCTGCTATACGATGAGGGAGGTTTATCGTATGACTTAGAATGGATGACCTACTCTCCGCCGAACGAGCAAAATAGTTTGGTAAAACATCTGGTTCGTCCAAATCCAGCAAAAGCTGGCACAGTAATTGAATTAGAAGGGTTGTCTCTGGGAACTATCCAGTTGGAAATCTTCGACACCCAGGGAATGCTAATCTGGCAAACTACGCAGCAAGTGCATTCGCCACAATGCGAAATTCCCCTTCCCCCAACGATATGGCCCCATTCGGGCATATACTGGTACCAAGTTCGAGGGCCAGAGACCATGGTCTCTGGGAAGATTCTGTACGGGCCAGAATGAACTGATTAAAGATAGTTATTCCATAGTGTGTTGGCTTGGTCACCTGCGGGTGATCAGGCCTTTTTCTTACCATCCCTGATAACGGGGCGGCTTGATATTCTGCAAACGTAGATATACAACTAGTTCCCCACGATGATGGGTATGATGGTCGTTTAATAGGGTCAGAATTTGGCCCTTATTCCGAACTTGAGGGGTAAAAAAGTCAACCTCTTCTTCCAAGCTTTCTAAGGTGACTGTTTCCAATCGCTCGGCAATCTGGGCAAAGGTAGTTTCTAGGAGCACCAAGGTTTCTTCTTTGCTTAAACCTTCCTTTTCTTTCCAATTGATTTTAAAGGGTTGGTCGGTTAGATAGCCACCAGAAAGCCAGGTAGCATTGCTAAGAATATGGATAAGTTGCTCTTGAAAGGTTTCTTGGTCTGGCGTAGGCTTGTAGGTGTAATGTTCTGCGGGCATCAAACGGGCCACTTCGAGCGTATAATTCGCTGCATTGCTAAATTTCTGACGAGCATCATCCAAGAGACTATTTTGTGCATGCATAGGACAGAAACTAGCTAGGAGTAAGAAGCATAGCAGAAGATGCTTGATCATAGTTAATTAGGTTTTTGCCCAGGATCCAGCTCAGCTACTTCCGCAGGGATGAGTTGTTCAGCGGGTCTGTGATTTAAAGATACATCCGTAATCCGCATGGTATGCAACAAGCCTTCCTTCATTAGATTAGACTCAACCGGCATATCCGTAGGGAATAAGATACCATCCTTCTCCAAATATTCATTGAAGGTAACCGCTCCTGAGATAAATCCATAGACTTCGCGTACGGTATATTCTAAGCGACCAATGCGATGGGTCTCCGGATGAACATAGATCAGATATTGATCAATTTCTTTCTGTGGTGTTCCTTTTTTCCAGCTTGCTAAAACTAGGTGGTGGTTGGTACCAGCGAGGGACTTGGTGCCCAGGTATTCGAAATAGGTAGCTTCTTGGATACGGGCTGGAAATTCTATAAAGTATTGATAGGTTGGTACCCAAAATAGGATGTCTTTATCCTGTTTAACCCGGATTGATTCCGATGGGGTGTTTTGGCTATATGTTTTCCATTGGTGGATACCCCAAACCCGATCTTTCCATTTTCCTTCTAAGAAGGTTGCCCGTCCGGTAAAGGTGCTAGGAATATATTCCAGATTTAGTTTTGCTTCATTATTAGGAAACGGATTCCCATTCTTTCCGAAAAAACCATAGAACTCATCTTCGAGCGTTACTTGGTAACTATTGACCGCCGACCAGGAGGACACTCCATGCGCTTTTGCTACCTGTTGTAAGAGCTTTTCTGGATCTTGCTGGGAGGAGGAAGCATACCCTTCGGTCAGGTCTGCTAGGGCGCATGAACTCAGTAAAAATAAGGCAGAGATTGGTAGTAGTAGGCGCATGACATATCGTTTTTTCAAAAAATGGTTTGATGAACGAAATGGGGACAAATTACCCTCTAGAAAAGTTCGCCTCTACCGAAAAAGTCTAAGGCTATTGTCCGATGTCTCCCAGTTCGACACCTTCGGAGTAAGCAACTTTAATGTTATGCTCACTAAGGGCCTTTTTGATCTGCCGATTAGCCTCGAAGTATACATCCCAATAATCATCCGTTTGGGCGTATGGTCGTACGGCTAAGACAATAGAGTGGCTATCAAAGTTTTCGATGCCGATGAAGGGAGTTGGTTTCGCTAATACTTTGGGCGTTTGACTAAGTGCCCCTTCAATAATCTTATGGACTTTTTCGAAATCTTCCTGATAGGGCATAGGGATTTGGAGGTCTACCCGGAGGGAACCTATTTTGGAAAGATTAGTGATTGAGCCGCTAATGGCTTGACCATTAGGAATAATGATGGTTTTTTGATCCGGAGTTTCCATAATCGTATTGAAGATTTGTATAGAACGAACGTGACCGACATGGTCTTCGATTTCCACCAGATCATCCATTTGGTACGGTTTGAAGAGTAGGATCATCACACCCGCTGCAAAATTACTGAGACTGCCTTGCAGCGCCATTCCTACCGCAAAACCTAAAGCTGCTACTACCGCCACGAAGGAAGAAGTTTCGATACCAAGGATTCCTGCGGCACTAAAAACGAGTAAAATTTTAAGCCCCCCACCAATCAAGGAAAGAATGAAGGGAAGTACCTCCGCCCCAAAACCGGAGCCTTTCAAGGTGTTTTCAATGATGGGCATCAAACGGTTGATTAGCCAAAGGCCAATCAGCAAAACGGCTAAACCACCGGCTAAACTGGGAAGATAGTTGGTCAAGTTGGTGATCAATTGATCACTGAAAGATAGAACGGTCTCCATATTTTGGGATTGAAAAAAATAATTACTCTGTAACCTAAATAAATGAATATTTTGACCGAGGCGATTTTTGTTCAGAT
>JBCDIO010000237.1:0-5993 GCA_038748815.1 Bacteroidota bacterium | reverse complement strand
GGTAGATCCGTCTAAACACGTGGGGTAATAGAAATCCCACTACTCCAGAAAAAACAACCCCATACCAATCAAGGTGCAGGGTCGCTCTAAATTTATATGGGGGATCGTATGAAATTATTAGTAAAGCGTAGCAGAAGCTACGCCTATTTTCTACTTCGCCATAAAGGCCCGGATAATCTGATTCACTTCCTCGGCTTGCTCAAACATCACAAAGTGACCTGCCTTGTTCACGATATTTAACTGGGCATTGGGAATCCGACTCGCTCCGTCTTCGGCAATCTTGGTGGTACTACCGGGATTCAGAAAGCGATTGGGGATCAAATTATCCTGCTTGCCAAAGATCACCTGCACCGGCTGGGTAATATTAGGCAGCTCGTCGTACACTGGCATATCGACCATAGCTTGTACCGACTTGGGGATAATATAACAGTAACCCGGAAAGTCCTCGGCACTCCGCATAGCAATGCGGTCGTCGATCATGAATTCGGCATCTTTCGGGAAGTTGAGGAAGTTGGAGCCTAGATTGGCTTTAATGCTTTCTACGGGAGTAAGCCGAACGCCATTGGCGGTAATTACTTCCCGAAACCATTCTTTTTGGCCTTCGTTAAAGGTTTCAAATCCAGCCGGTGCGCAAAGTACCAAGCGTTTTATCCGATCGGGATATTGCAGAGCCGTCACCATGGAAATTTGGCCACCCATCGAGTGACCTACCAAAGTAACCTGTTCGATATTTAGATGATCCAGCAAGGCAATCAATTGCTCTGCGAAGAATGGCAGCGTACCCGAGTATTTGCCTTTGCTGCTTTTCCCATAACCGGGCAGATCGACCGCAATGCAGCGAAAATCACGGCGCAACTCCACTATATTTTTGCGCCAGGCCGGAATGTAGGAGCCTAGACCGTGGACAAAAAGTAAGACCTCTTCCCCACTCCCTTCATCTACGTACGCTAGCTCCATGCCATTGGCTAATTTGGCTTTTTGGGTCGGAAAGACGTATTCCAAGTCTTGCATCGAAGCTAGTGCCTCGGGCCTATTTTGGGCTACTAAACCCAAAAAAGAAAACAAGAAAACAGCGATTACTACGGATGATTTCATCATTACAAGAGCCTTTTAGAATTAAAACATCAGCCAGCGGAAGGCCAGAAAAGTTTGGTAAGGATTGACCGGGCGCTGACCTTGTTCGCCGTTGATCTCAGGGCTATCAAAAAAGTCTCCCAACCATAGATACGCTCCGTGCCACTCGACACTCATAAAGGGCCCCAGATTATAGGCCAGCTTAAAGTTGGCTTCGTGCCCCAAGCGCACCCCACCACCCTCCGGTGCTACCCGGCTGAAGGCCGTTACATAACCCAGCTTACCAGAAAATTTATTCGGAATAAAATCTTTGCTTGCATTAAAAGTCCCACCAATTAGACCGTAGCCAATATTCGAAATATCGGGTACCGCAGCCACGTAGCGGTTTACTACATTGGCGTGGGGAAAGAGTAAATATCCTCCGTGACTGATGTACAAACCGCCGGGTGTCGCCCAGTAATTGCCCGTCATAACGCCGTTGAAAATATCATCTTGCAGGCCATTTTCATCGCCACTGGTGTAAATCACATCCACGGTAAAGGCATCCGCAATCGTTTGCCCGTAGCGATATCCTACGCGTAGATTAGCCCCTAAGCCCGACAGGGAGGTAGTAGGTTCAAAAGCACCGGCTTCATTCTCCAAGTCCACCATCCCAAAATTCCAGTTGGCGTAGCCGGTCATAAACCAGCGATGGAGCACGTATTGGCGATTAAAGGACCAATAGGTCCCCAGCCAACCGACATCAGCCCGGTAACGCTGTCCACCATAGGGAAACCGATACGTTCCGTTATAGGTATTGAGCAGGGCATTTAATCCCTGCCCGAGAATGGAAGGCCCGCCTTCCCCATTCGCGCGGTCGCGCACATAATGGGCGGAGACTCCCAGATCCCAGCGGTAATTTAAATTCCGGTGGTAGGTGAACTCCATAAAGGAGACATCATCCAGTTGTTCGATGTTATTCTCGTAGAGTTGGTAATACCCAGCCTTAAAGCGTTCGTAATCCCGGTCGTAGCGCACACTTACACCGACGCCATCGGTTCCCCAATAATTGAGCCGGTACGCCGTATTGGTCAATTGCTCAAAGAAGGTGCGATAGGGATTGAAGGGGGTATCATACATTCTTTGCAAACCCAAATTGATGGCCCAACCTTTGGCCGGAATCAATTCGAGCTCAATGTTTTGGGTTTGTAGGTTTACTTGATCCGCTGAAGGCGCAGACCCTTGATTCGGTCCAGCTCCGTAAGCTACATCTCCCCAGGTCCAGTCAATTTCAAAAGAAGCCCGTAGGGTGGCTCGGCCGTTGAAGATCCGGGGTGAGTATATGAAGAAAGGAAGAATGCGCTGTTCGAAGTAAAAAGCTTGCAGAGAGTCCGAAGTTTGCGTTGTATTCTGCCCAAAAAGACGCCCAATGACTTGGCCCCGCAGAAAATCATTCTCCGGATAAATATTGGTGCCAACTCCATGGGTATAGAAGAAAGCCAAAAACTGAAACTGCTGATTAGCTTCTCCCGGTATTTTTTCGTCCATCCGGTCCAGGAAGGAAGGCGTTAATTGCGCATAGCCATATTTGGATGGCAGAAATAGAATCGTAATTAGTAATAACTTGATCAGTATACGCATAGGCTAAGCATAAGAAGCTGCTCGCCCCCGAGGACGAGCAGCCTATAAGATAAAAACACTTGTTCCTATTATTCTACCAATAGGTAGGTCTGCACATTGGCCGTTGGCGGTACGAGGGTACCACCATTGGTACTACCAAATCCATCCATGGCCGTTGGAGGAGTACCCGCCGCCGGATCCGTTTGTACGACTTCGTACATCATGGAAGATCCATCCGCATTAATTTCGTAGATACCTTCTACCGTAGAAGCGAATGGCGTACTCTGGATAAGGTTAATCTCAAAAATACCGTCCACAGAAGAAGGATTCTGGGTAAACGTACCGGTCAATTCGGTCAATACCCCATCGGTATCAAATTGCTCCACTCGGTAGGTGAAATCTACACCAAATTCTACGTAGATAGAATCAACGTTCAAGAAAGTAGCCAACAAAATGGCCACATTATCTCCAGATGATTGCCAGTTGGTACCTTGTACTCCTTCGGTACATTCGTCACAAGAACCCCCGCAGTCTACGCCCGTCTCGTCGCCGTTTTGGATACCATCATCACAAGTTGGGCAAGCGTCGCAAGAACCACCGCAGTCTACGCCCGTCTCATCGCCATTCTGAATACCATCCTCGCAAGTTGGGCAGGCATCGCAGGCTCCTCCGCAGTCCACACCGGTCTCATCGCCGTTTTGAACGCCATCATTGCAAGTCGCCTCCGTAACAACTTCCATCATTTCGTCGTCGTCGTTGTTACAGGCGGTCCAGGTAGTCACAAAAACGGCCACCATGGCACAGGCAAATAGAATTTTCCAGTTTTTCATAATTGATCAATTTAAGTATGCATAAAAGTGAAAGGTCTTAAGTCTTTTAGGGTCTTTTCAGTGCTTTACGATCAATCTTTCCCGTATCATTTTTGGGTATTGATTCGACTATTTGTAAATACTTGGGAATCTTGAATTTAGCTAATTGAGTCCGACAGAATTCCTTTAATTCGTCCCGGTCTAGATTCGCTCCGTCTTGTAGCTGCACAATGGCTTTCCCCACTTCGCCCCACTGCTCATCGGGAACCCCAATAACCACTACTTCGGCTACGGCGGGGTGTTGGATGAGTACCCGTTCTACTTCGGCCGGATACACATTCTCCCCGCCGGAGATGAACATATTTTTAATTCGGTCGACTACGTAGAAATAGCCATCTTCATCGCAACGCACCATATCTCCCGTTTTGAACCATTCCCCCTCCTTGGCAGCCTCAGTGGCTTCGGGGTTTTTCCAATAACCCGGAGTAACCATTGGGCCTTTCAGCCATAGCTCCCCCGATTCGTTCGTGGCCACATCGTGGCCTTCCTGGTCGACAATTCGAGTCTGTACATAAAAATTGGAGCGTCCAATGGAGCCTTTCTTGCGAATAGCATCCCGCTGGTGGAGGGAGGTCAGATTTGGACCTACCTCTGTCATTCCATACCCCTGACGAATAGCGACCGAGCGTTCATCCCAGCGTTCGATCAAGGGAATGGGCATGGGCTCCCCTCCGACGATAATGTAGTGCAGATCGGGGAACTGCGCTTCCGAAAATCCAGGTTCATCGGCCAACATTTTAAGCATGGTCGGCACTCCCATAAAGAGTGTAATCCGCTCTTCCTGCAATTGGTGGAGCAAAGAGGAGGCATCAAATTTTTTGGTCAAACAGACCGTAGCCCCGTGGTGTAAGAACGGGGTAGTCAATACATTCCAGCCGCCCGTATGGAAAGGAGGCATCACATTAATGGTGCGGCTCTCCGAATTGATAATCAGACTAATGGCCGTATTAATGCTATTCCAGAAGAGCATTTTATGGGAGTACAAAGCCCCCTTTGGAAAACCCGTAGTGCCGGAGGTATAGAGAATGAAAATAGGGTCATCTTCCTCTACCGGATTGACCGGAAAAGGGGCCGCATTGGAGGGGGTACCCGCAAGAATAGCTTGCAGCTCTCTCCAGGACCAAGTTGGTTTTCCGTCTCTCCCGTAGTTCGTTTGGGCAAAGGTATCTTGAAACGCTTCCTGAACGATGGCCAAACGGGGATCCGCATTCTCCAATAAGTAATCAAGCTCGGCACCCGCTAAGCGATAATTTAGGGGTACCAGAATACAGCCCGTCTTTTGGGCGACCCCAAACAAAACGATCAGTTCTTGGCAGTTTTCGGCCAGAATGGCGATACGGTCTCCCCGTTGTAGGTGGGTTTCCTGCACGAGCTTTGCCGACAGATAATCGGCCTGTTGATTTACCTCCAGGTACGATAAGCTCCGTCCGGACTCCAGCTCTTTCACCGCTATTTGCGCGGGGCTGTAGAGTGCCCATTTGGCTAACCAATCTTGTTGCGTTTGTACCATAGCTCAGTTCCATCAAAATTGTACGGCGGCGGCGGCAAAAGCTAAGCCCCCACCTGAACCAATAAAAAAGGCTAGATCCCCTTCTTTCAAGGTTCCTTTTTCCCAGGCATCGTTTAGGGCCATCGGTATACAGGCAGAACCGGTATACCCGTAATGGTGCATTACCGTATGTGCTTTTTCCTGCGGTAATCCTAGGATATCCATGGTCTCCCAAATACTATTGATATTAATTTGAGTGATGAAAAATTGGTCTACTTCGAGGAGGGATCGCCCCGTACGTTCACTCAATTCCAAAGCTAGTTGTGACCATATCTTCGGATTCAACTCCTTGGGGAACTTGTGCACAAATTGTAGCTGATGCCGATGTGCTGCCACTACTTCAGGACTAATGGGATACTTGGTTCCCCCCCCGTAAATCCCCATCCACTCATTATACTGCCCCTCGGTCATTAAACGAGTGGCCAATACCCCCTCGCTGCCTTGATTTTTGGCACCTAAAACAACGGCGCCAGCTCCGTCGGCGAAAAGAGTCACCGTTTTCTTGTCTTCCATATTTAGGTACTTGCTCATCGCATAACCTCCAATAACCAAGACCTTTTCGTATTGCTTATCTGCTTGAATGTACTTTGCACCAATATCCAAAGCGGTAACAAAGCCGGCACAGGCCGTATTGATATCAAAAGTCCCTGCCTTTTTGGCACCGATCCGGTCTTGCACTACGGAAGAAGTAGAGGGAGAAATGAATTCTGGGGTATCTGTGGCAAGTATGATCAAGTCTAGTTCTTCGGCTTTTACTCCGGCTCGTTCAAGTGCTTGCAGGGCCGCTTTTTCACAGAGGTCTGCGGTACTTTCATCGGCTGCCGCCCAGCGACGTTCGTAAATCTTCACATTTTCTCGTAGCCAAGTATCCACATCGGTTTGGAGTAATTCGTCAAAGTAGC
>JBCDIO010000236.1:0-6002 GCA_038748815.1 Bacteroidota bacterium | reverse complement strand
CCAAAATGCCCCATAACCAATTTGTCTCCCTGTACGCTGGTGCGGGTTTATGCGGACTATTGGTGTTTTTACTGGGGTTCTTCTTTCCCTTATTCTTCCAGAAAAACTATTTAAACCCCTTATTCTTTGCCTTCCATATCATGATCTTTTTCTCCTTCATGATGGAAAATACCATTGAAAACAATTTCGGGGTTTCTATGTACTTGCTTTTCCTTCTGCTTGGGCTCAAATATCTAAATCGCCAACCGGAGGCCTTGGCTTCGCGTAATGCAAGAACCATCGCGGAAGCTTCCTGATACGTCCCTTATCCTCGGTAATAGTAATCGTGTTTCTTACGAAACGAGCGAAAGTATATTCCAGCTATTAACCCAAAGGCGAAGCCGCCAATGTGGGCCCACCAGGCAACCCCTTCACTCGTACCGCCTACCGCGCTCAAACTCGCCATGCCACTGCCCCATTGTTGCCAGATCCAAATTCCCAGGAACAGAAAAGCGGGAATGCGGAAAGGGAAAATGAGGAATAATAAACGAACTCTGGAAGAAGGAAACATCACTAGATAAGCTCCCATAACCGCTGAGATTGCTCCACTCGCTCCCACCATGGGGGTAAGTGCTGAACAAGCACTCAAAGAACCATTGCAAGGAATACCACCTAGTCCACAGGGAGAGCAGCAGGTGCCGGCACCGGGCGTAGTGCCCAAAAGTACATGCGCTAAGACTGCAGCTATTCCCCCTAGGAAGTAAAAGAGTACAAATCGCTGGCTGCCCACCGTAGCTTCAATGTTATCGGCAAAAACCCAGAGGAATAGCATATTCCCAATCAAATGCATCCACCCACCGTGCATAAACATACTAGACAGAATGGTCGTCAAATCCTCTCCTTGTACTAACTCCGCCGGGATGGCACCGTAAGAACAAACCAAGAGATCCGGAAACTGAATCTGGATCAAGAAGATTACAATATTGATCGCAATGAATGAATAACTAATAATAGCTGGATAACCTCCTTTGACTTGGTCGTCTCCGATTGGAAATATCATGTCCGATGTATTAAATACTTTGTAACCTACATTTCTAAACCTTTTGCCGGGTTCTTTTTGCCCAGCTCCTCGTTACGTACTCGCCTTCGTAGCTATGGCTACGGGCTCTGCGCGCCTTGATCTGCACAAAAATCTCCATTTATTTGGGTGACAAAGTATTAAGTGTCGATTAAAGATCGAAAACCTATCTATGATGATAGGCTTCCAAAAGGCACGTAAAGGTAGGCTTTTTAGACTGTTGCCAAGGGTACATGATGACTCCTTCGAAGTATATTTGATAAAAGGGTGCTTAATGGATGCGTTCCACAAGCAGTCTGTCTTGTTCTAGTTCGTGTATCAAGTAAGTCATCTGGAAAGGAGACTCGGATTCGGGGTTGAGCGTGAGGTGTAAAAGGAGTGATTGTTGGCTATCCACTTCCCAGTCCCACTCCAAATCGTAAACCAAGGGTTCTGGTCCGAAAAAGGTACCAATATGCCACAGTTGATCAGTGTAACCCTTACCGTTGGCTCGTAGTTGTATGCCAGAGGTTTGATTCTGTTGTAAATCCTCTTTGGTCACGAGTTTCTTTTTGTGGTATTCTACTATGGAGGAATTATTGACGGCAACTTGTTCCCAAAACCCTGTGAGGTCTGCATACTGGTAAGGAGTTGCTTCATTGAAGTCTTGATGCTGGCAGGAGCAAAGTAGAATCAGGGTGCAAAAAGCAAAGAGTCTCATAAGGTTTTAGCTAGGAAGACTCTGTGGTATACCTAGTAGGTTGGGTACCGAGCGCGTTTTCTAATTCTGACGTAAGGCGTAGGATCGGAAATACAAACACTCCTCAATTAAACTTTCGTAAAAGATCGTTTCTGAATAATAGTCCATAAGCCGTTGATAATTCTCGGCGTATTCTGGAGGGATGTAGGGAATTTGATTGGCCCCAGGAGGTTCTTGGTAGGCGGTACTTTGATAAAACTTAACTAACTCGCATTTAGCCGCCATATAGGTTGCCTTTGCTGCTAGCTCATCACTCTTTGCGGCCAATCGTGCCTTTTCAAAATAGTAAAGGGCAAGGTCGACGTCGAACGTTTCTCGATTACCGAAGGGAGATCCGTACAAATGAAATACCTCCTTCCCACTTCGTAAATACCGCCAGCTGGATCCACTTCGATAGTAGTCCATGACATTCCAAGAGTGCCCGAAATAAGTCATGTTGTATAGTGCTACGCCTATTTCCAAATAGAATACAGCGTTACTGTCCGGGCGAGCTCGAATTTGGTATTGGAGATCTAAAATACGCTCTACGACGGCTCCGCGCGTATAAAGATCAATGGAGTCTAAAGAATGCGGGCAAGATATACAGTCTTTCAGAGTCGCCCGGAAGGGGTCAAAAACACCATAATCACCCCAGCGGGTACGGGGTATTTCCCTCAATTCCTCAAAAGCTGCTTCAAAATTATTATCCTGCATATACAATAAGGCCCGCAGATCATGCAAATCGTTCTTGATACTGCTTCCGTCTGGATTTTCGGTAAACAGACGCTCCAGTGGACTAGGGTCGGACTCTTGTAATATTTTCATGAGGTCCAGAATGATGTCTTCCTGGGGGTTGGACCGCAGATCAGCCAATTCGTGTTGGCAGCGAAAGGCTTTGCCCGGTCGCTTCATTTCGTCGTACATGGCGGTAAACTTATCCCGCATATAATCCGGAAAGCTTTGATATTTTAAATACCATTCATTGCCTTTACGAA
The DNA here is from genome assembly GCA_038748815.1 of Bacteroidota bacterium. Taxonomy (GTDB): domain Bacteria; phylum Bacteroidota; class Bacteroidia; order Chitinophagales; family Saprospiraceae; genus JBCDIO01. The sequence goes on along the minus strand of JBCDIO010000236.1, from coordinate 3,232 downwards.
TATTGTAAGCAATGGTTTCTACCGAATCGGTTGGTTCTCCAAAACCACCGATCTGAGCTGCTAATAAAAGGACCTCTAGTTGTTCTTCCATATGGGGGTTGGTGGTAAACTTTTGGACCTCCCGTAAGGTTTGCGAAGCTGCGTAGTAGTCACCGGCGATCAATTCTAGATAGCCCTCGGCCATCTGCCAGAGCTTAGGTCTTTTAACGTCTTTTTCTTCCCAATACTGGCGAGCTAGATCTTGCAGCTCAATTACATACTCCCCTGCATCCGATTTTGGGCGCCGGTGGTAGCGCTTGTTCGCTTTACGGTTATCGTTAAATTCCACACCCAGTAGATCTTTTTCTAACTCTCGAATTTCTTTGACCAGTAGCATTTCCAAAAACTTCGACGTAGGATCAAGCTTATAGATCGCCTGCATTTCTTCGATCGCGCGGCTGTCCTTCTCATAGGCGCGAATGGCGTAGAGCATGGCCCGTTCTTCATCATTCTGGCACAATAGGAGGCAGGCCTCCCATTCTTCATCATTGCGCAACAAAAAACTTCGGAAAGCCGCCTCTCGACGGGAAGGGCAATGGGCAAAAACCTGTGCGTAAAGGTAGGACGCTTGTACGCGATCCCCTAAACCCCGTAATGCTCCAGCCTTGTGGCCCAATAGCCAATAGTAGATTAAACTGGTTTGTTCTTCCCCTTCTTCCCCAAAACGGGGGATATCAATCTTCGGTATTAAGAAATCGTACAGTTCTAAAGCGAGATCGTATTCGTGGGCATAGTGCGCTAAACGGACCATTTGGTAGGTGTAGCGAAGCCGCATGTAGTTCGAATCCGTTTTTCGAAATTCTTTGCGACCCCGATCAATTAGCTCCAGCATTTTTTTGGTATCCCGCTTTTCTTTTTTCCACGGGTTTTGAGCACCAACGTAGGGCTCGCACGCCTTAGCAAATAGTAGATAATCTACGGTTTCTCTACATTGATTTCTTTGGATAAACTTGGCGAACCCATTATCTCGAAAGTTCAAAGGTAAAGTCTGACTTTTACTGATCGCTGCCGTACGCAGTACACTTAACTGTTTCGAATCCGAATCGTAGACTACTCGCCGGATATCCTCCACCGTAGCTACTTCGCAAACACTAGCTTGCCATTCGCTTAAATTATCTTGAATACGTACTTCTACTTCTGGAAACCCGGCCGTCATTAAATCGTCGAAACGAATGAAGTAATTAGCGATAGAATCCTGGGATAGGACAATGCCTGGATTCAGAAAGGAATAACCCTGGAAGCCTAGGTCATCGCTCGGGCCACAGGCATTCATAAAGCGTACGGGGAGGGCTAATGCCAGCAAAGTGCATAAGCCAATTAGGCTATGGCGTCTGAAATTGCTCCAATATCGGGAGCCAAAACTGGGGCGAATATGCTTCAAGGTTGTGCTCATCCAGGTGGTAGAATAAGATTTGACGATCTGCTGCTGGGAGTTTTTCCGCCAACAAGGCAGCTAAATCCCTTAATTCGGATTCCGCAATTCGCTCCAAACGAATCCGATCTCCTGCATAAAGATAATATCCGTTGAGAAAGGTGCTGCGCTTCACGGCTACCCAAGTGTCTTCTTCTGCCAGAAATCGGCTAGTATCCTGCTCTAATTCCGGGGGGAGTGGATTGAGAATGCGCACTAGCTTCCCCTCGCGAAATACGAGGGCCCAGGCAAAAATAGGGAGAGCTAGGTCCAGCTGAAGGGGATAGTTGTCTGACTTGTCTAAATACGGAGTTACTTCTAGCAAATCTAGGATAGAATTTTTCGTTGCTGGCTCGCTTATCTTCCCCGTGTTGTATACCATAAGTGTCCCTCGGTCAACTGGCGGAATACCGGTTCGATCCGAGTACTTCAATTGATGTAACCGAATAGTAGCACTGAGGATGATTCCCCGTTCTTGTAGTCGATCTCGCAAACGTGTACAAAATTCGAAAAATAGCTGCCGGGTAGACTCCGTCCAATCGCAATCGATCTGCCATAGCTTAATCTGGCCGAGATCAAGTTCTTGAAGAAGCCCATCGGTTTTTTCTAACATAGCCTCGATTAATGCATCTAAGTCTTCCTTTTTGAGGTGCCGAAAGGTTCGATTGGTCAGAAAGAAGGTAGGAACGACGGTAAGGTCTGGTAAAGAAGGAAATAGCTCGGGTTGTAAGCTACCGACAGGAATGGCCGTTTGCCACTGTTCATCCCAGTCGATATCGAAGAGGCGAAGATAGAGAGGCCCCATTTCCGGTCTTTTTAAAACCTCAATCCGGTTGGAATCTAAACGGCTTAGTGCTTGCCAGTGGTAAAATCCAGACTCCACCCGTAAGGGGCTCGAAGGCCTTTGGCAGGCAGCCAAAAATAAAAAGAAGATAAGAAAGCGCTGCATAGCCGTTTGTTAAATCAACCCTTCCCGTATGAGATCATGTAAATGGATGATTCCCGCATATTTCCCTGCGTCGGTTACGATTAGTTGCGTGATACTTTTCTGGCGCATTACTTCCAAGGCTTTTACCGCCAGGGCTTCCTTTTCTACCGTCTGAGGCTTGGGGGTCATTAGGTCGGCGGCTTTTAATCGATTGAGGTCCGCTTTGCGTTCTAGCATTCTGCGCAAATCCCCATCGGTAATGATTCCCAGAACCCGGTCTAGCTCATCTACTACTACGGTGCAACCCAAGCGTTTAGAGGTCATTTCCAAGATAGCGGCTTCCACGCTATCCGTTTGTTGGGTGGTGGGGCGCTCGTTTTGGGGGTATACATTCAGAACCCTTAGGTACAGTTGTTTGCCCAAAGCTCCACCCGGATGATACTGAGCGAAATCGGCTGGACTAAAACCTTTAACGCGGAGTAGAGCTGTAGCAAGCGCATCGCCCATGGCTACCTGTACAGTAGTACTAGCGGTGGGAGCGAGGTTATTCGGGTCCGCTTCTTTTTCAATAGGGGTATGTAGTACATAGTCGGCGTGTTGGGCCAGAAAAGAACTAGGATTTGCGACCATGCCAATCAAGGCACTACCCAAATGTTTTACCAAAGGCACTAAGACTTTGATCTCGGGAGACTCCCCGCTTTTCGAAAGGCAAATCGGCTTTTCACAGGTGAACTCAGAGCACTGCCGACATAAAATTTTTAACGGTACCTTCGTCATTGATGGTGAAGAGCAACCGACATCATTGTTCAAACTCATCAAGGAGACTTCCAAGCAAAATCCAAATGATATTGTCT
>JBCDIO010000235.1:0-6005 GCA_038748815.1 Bacteroidota bacterium | reverse complement strand
TATACCCAAAACGAAATGGTTTGAGTCGTTCTCACTCGCCCCTGTACTTCCACATGGCGCCGAAACTACGGCTACCAAGGCCAACCCACCCGCTTTGCGGTTCACTCCCTCAAACCACCTCGTGGTTTGTCCTACGGAAACGTTCATTCATGCCTTGTTGACAAGCACATGGACTTCGCGTTAACTTTCCCAAACCACTTCGCTTTGGGTATAAATATCCAATGCGGTACTGGGGTGAAAGAAACAAAAAGCGGAGGGTTTTTTCAGAATGTGGCCGATAGAAAGTACCAATATGTCCGATTGGAGTAAAATGCGAAACGCCCTTTGTCGTGGACAAAGGGCGCAAATATTTGGTTTTCAATATTTTCGAATGATTAAGAAGTAGTCACTAATTGACCAACTACATCTCGACCAATACTTTCGTAGTGGAATCCTTCGCGGGCCATCATCTCTAAGCTGTACAGATTACGGCCGTCAAAAATGGCAGGATTAGATAGCAATTCTTTCACTACACTAAAGCTAGGTGTCCGGAAGACACTCCACTCGGTCATAATCGCCAAACAATCTGCACCGATTAGTGCATCGTATTGATCGTTCGCTAGGTGAACTCGATCTCCGTAGATTTTACCGACGTGCTCCATCGCTTCTGGATCGAACGCCCGGACGGTAGCTCCGGCCTCTAGTAGGCGATCAATGGTGTACAAAGCGGGTGCTTCGCGGATATCATCGGTATTAGGTTTGAAAGCTAAGCCCCAAACAGCAACGGTTTTACCAGCCAGATCACCCTTAAAAAATTCTTCGATTTTATCGTAAAGACGAACCCGTTGCCCTTCATTGATAGAAAGGACAGAGTTCAGAATGCGGAAATCGTATTCGTACTCTTTTGCCGTTTTTGCCAATGCCTGCACATCCTTAGGGAAGCAAGAACCACCAAATCCGATACCGGGAAATAAGAAGCGTTTACCGATCCGGGAATCGGATCCCATGCCTAGACGTACCTTATCAACATCCGCACCTACCTTCTCGCAAAGGTTAGCAATTTCGTTCATAAAAGTAATTCGAGTAGCTAAGTATGAGTTGGCAGCGTACTTAGTCATTTCTGCTGAACGTTCATCCATGAAGATGATTGGGTTACCTTGGCGTACATACGGCTCGTACAACTGGCGCATTTTCTCCCGTGCGCGATCTGATGAAGTTCCAATAACCACCCGATCTGGCTTTAAGAAATCGTCTACAGCAACCCCTTCCCGCAAGAATTCTGGGTTAGAAACTACATCGAATAAGTCTTCGGACAAATTCTGAGCAAGTGCTGCGTGTACTTTCTCCGAAGTACCTACTGGTACGGTACTCTTATCGACGATTACCTTATAGTCTGTGATAATATTGGTTAAATCCTTAGCAACTCCCAAGACATAGGAAAGGTCCGCGGAGCCATCTTCTCCCGGAGGAGTTGGCAGCGCTAAAAAGATAATTTCACCGTGATCAACGGCTTTGGCCAGATCAGTAGTAAACTCTAGTCGTCCTTGCTTGGTATTGCGATCGAATAAGATATCTAGACCTGGTTCGTAAATAGGAACCTCGCCATTGCGCATGCGTTTTACTTTTTCCTCATCGATATCTACGCATATTACGTGATTCCCAGTTTCAGCAAAACAAGTACCAGTTACCAGACCTACATATCCGGTTCCGATTACAGAGATGTTCATCTTAGATCATTTTAATCGATTAGTAAGATTGGGGGCAAAATTACACATTTAGTCGTTGCCCCGCATGTATTGTAAAGGGAGGTGAGAACTTTCGTGACTCAAATTCAATATTCCTACATTCAACAACACACTTACGGCCGACAAATTTTCAATCTGATTCTGGATTGGATAGATGCCCGACGTAATTCATCAAGTAATTCTTCCCCAAAATCCTTGCCAACCATCCCAAAGCCTTGTCATTCCTCCCAGTTACTTTGTATTTAGCACTTCAAGGTTTCCTCTATGGGCCTCTCTAGATACTTTTAAGGAGCGAACAAAAATACGACACCATGTCTAAAAGTATCTTCCTTTCTATTTATACGATTGCTGGATTTTTATTGGCGACCTATGGGCAGGATATTTTACAGCATTTTGGGGTTCTTGCCAATCCAATACGCGGTATCGCCCCCAATTTGCTCCATTACTTTATTTGGTACTTATTAATCCCGGGGATATTCGTTGGATTGATGCACGGTTGGAAAAAAATACTTTACGAATTGGGCTTACAGGCATCGGTGTTACGTGCATTGAGATTTGCCCTATTCTGCGTAGCACCTATGATCATTGGAGGTGCTTTGCTTTGCAAAATGGATTTGCATTGGTCGTGGACTAGTTTTTTATTTGGCTCCCTGCTTGCCGGAATCTGTGAAGAGGTTCTGTATCGGGGTTTTCTATTTGGGCAGTTATACCGTAGAGCTTCTTGGCCCTTTGTTCCGGCTGGTTTAGTAAGTGCTTTAATTTTTGGCAGTATGCACCTCTACCAAGGAGAAACTTGGCAAGAAGCACTGGGGGTCTTTGGCGTAACACTGGCTGGAGGTCTTTGGTTTAGCTGGCTCTACGTACGGTGGAATTACAATTTGTGGGTCCCTATATTCTTACACCTCCTTATGAACCTATCCTGGATGGTTTTTAGCCTAGGCGATAATGCTATGGGAAGCTTATGGCCTAATATCTTACGAATAGGTACCATCGCCATTTCGGTTTATTTAACAATTCGGTACACCGAAAAGATAAAAGGGCACAAAGAAAGGCAACTGCAAGCTCATTAAACGAAACACCCCACTTGATGCTAGATCAAGCGGGGTGTAAGTAAGTCTATTAGCGAATAGCTATTTTCCTAATCCAAGAGAAATGTCCACTTTAGCACTTAAACCTACAAAAGGTTGAATGCGTAAGGATCGATCCAAGTCAACGGTGGTTAGTGCATTTGTCTCTTCCAGAATGGTAACACCAGCATTAAGTCTAATAAACTGGAACAGCTTATAGTCCAGTCCAACCAGTACTGGTTTTTCGATTAGAAATCCGCTCATAGACTGTTGCTCTGAACTCGGCAAGTCTTGCCAGAAAAAGCCAACCAGTACGGCGGTATTTTGCAACCAATTTGCCCGGGAACTTCGTTGTGCCAAGGGAAAGGATAATCCCAAGTATGGACTTGCAGCATAGGAAGCCGGGGCGTAATCGTTCCCCAGATAGATGCCACCATATCCTACATTGATAGAAAAATAGCCCTGCTTCTTTTCGGTTGGATAATCTTCAATCCCTTGGGCAATTTCGGAGCGATATACTTTCTGCTCGAATACTGACGCAAAGTCAAGGGTAACGGCCTGCACAATTTCATCAAGGCGTTGAGCCCGTCGTTCGAGCTTACTCATCGAGGTATCCTTTGACATCTTGGATACATCCAGAATGGTTGGTAAATATTCGGAAAACTCCGTAAATAGTACTCCTCCTGCTACCCGATAAGAGCTAAGGTATTCTTGAATAGCTCCTTCTAGGATTTGAAGGCACTTTTTGGTATTTGATTCCCAAGTTCCATTCGCTTCCATATTGGCATCGAGAATATTGTAGACCAATTGGGAGGTCTGTAGTGCCAACTTTTCTCGTTCTAAATCGCTTAAAGGAACAAAGTACTCGAGTACAATATCATAGCCCCCGAGCCTTTCAGGCCATAATTGACGGGTAATTGGAAATTTTTTGGAGGACTGGACTGAAGATTTTGCCAGCTGGCTTGGTAGAGAGGCTCGTCGCTGGCTTTCCTGTTCTCGGTAAAGATGCTCAACTCAACCCGTTCGACCGCGGGCGGTAGTTCTCCGGTGAACATCAAATATTCATCAGCCGGAATCGGCTGACCATCATTGAAATAGTTTTTGTGCAAATCGTAGTTTACGGTAGCATATTGTCCCCATAGGATAAGGGATGATAGGCAAAGCAAAAAGCTTAGTCCGATGGATTTCATGGCGATGCGTTTAGAAAGTTAGTAGTTTCTATTAGTGAATTGCTTGGCTATAACCATCACCAGTCTGGTATGTTTGTTAGACCTTCTATTTCTCTTTAGGTCACACAAACAAAAAAAGGAGGCCTCACCTGAAGACCTCCTTTACATTTACTACCATTATTATAATCTCTTTACCAGGAATATTGGATTCCTAAGCGGAGTCCGGTAACCTGCCTATATTCTTTCCAACCTAGCCCTTGGTAATCTAGGGTTTTTAGTGGTGCTTTATGGAAAACACCGAACTCAAAAGCTAAAGGTTGAATCCATTGATACCGAATACCGATTTGTGATTCCCAGGCTAACTGACTACCGAGGGATTCTTGGTATAAAGGAATTTGGTCGCCGATTAGTACCCGTCCGGCACTTTCTTGCCACAAGGCCCAGCTTGCTCCGGTCAAACCGATCAATGACCAATCGCCCCGGGTTAATTGATAACCCGCTTGTAGGCGTAAATCCAAAGACCGCTGATAATTGAAATGCTGGACATGACGGAAACCTGTTTGGATCACCTCGCGGGATCCTCTTTCCTCTTCGGTGGTACCGTCTGGGAACTGGATAATTCGCAAAACGGCATCTTCTTCGATGTAAGACGTTTGGAATGGTTCGTCCCAGTTTAACCGGGTAGTACCTTGTGTAGCTCCAGCTCCTACTTGTACCAGCCATCCTTTGGGTGCAGTCCACCGCAAGCCGGCTGTGACATCTAAAACCTCTAAATTAGTTTCTACCGTCTGGGCGGTCTGGTAGTTTGACTCGTTTGCCGCATCCCCTTGATAGCTGCGTAGCAGAAGCCCTGCTCCGCTTTGCAGAATGAAAGACCACTGCCCCGTTTTTTGTACACTTGGTACTAAAATATCCGCTGCATTTTCTTCCAAAGGAGCGGGGAGTGCTGTGGGTATCAAACTGAATGATTCCAATTTTTCCTGCACTGGAGCTACTTCAGGAATCAAATTGCTATTCGCGCCATCCTCTACTGTCTCCTCCGTCGGCTCAGCCTTTTCCATATCCATAGCTGCTGGCTGTGGGATACTTATTATGACCTTTGGATTTACTTCAGCCCTACTTCCCGAATGTATTTTGGTTAAAGAAGCACCTTCCTTTTTGGTAATTGTTGTTTTCATTTGGTGGTCAGAAAGGGCGGTTGTTTTCGGTGGTATAGATTCGGTAGTAGGGTTTGGAAGAACCACAGAAAGGACACTTGTTTTCTGGGATAGCGATTCTTTTTTAATTTCTGTAACTGGGGTGGGGTCATCTTTCTTAGCAGAGATCGTTAAATCGGTAGATGCAGGCTCGGTAGATTTAGATTCGAAATATCCATTAAACCATAGGCCACCCAGCCCCAAAAGAAGCACGCTAGCACCGGCGGTTGAAATCCAGCCAAATATAAACCAACGGCGACGACGTTCTTTCCGCTTGATCGCTTGGAAAAAGCGATCTGTATCCATCGCACTCCGGTGGCCGGAGAGTGATTCGCGGATTCTATTTTCAAATTCTCTTTGGCTCATATTGTAACTCTTGTAGTTCTTTTAAAGCTCGTTGCATCCAACTTCGAGCCCGGAGCAATTGCGAACGAGAAGAAGCGGTTTGAATCTCTAATTTCTCGGCAATTTCCTGATGGCTATATCCTTCTATGACATAAAGATTGAAAACGGTCCGAAAACCTACGGGCATTTTCTCTAGCAGTGTCATAATTTCTTCCGCTTCTAACTGTGAGTATACATCCGGTGCAGAAGCGGGGTGGGAAATCATATCCAACCCGGCGTATTCCATCTTCTTTGATTCTTTACGTACCCGGTCGAGGGCTGTATTAATCACAATGCGACGTAGCCAGGGTTCAAGATTTCCGATACGGACATCAAAGCGGCGGAAATTCTGGAATATCTTGATAAAGGCATCTTGCAGAATGTCTTCCGCCATAGGCAAATCGATGGCATAGCGACGGCTTACGGTCAGAAGGGCCGGGCCAAAGCGATTCACTAAAGCTTTTT
>JBCDIO010000234.1:0-6006 GCA_038748815.1 Bacteroidota bacterium | reverse complement strand
GCGAGATTCAAAAGAATGAACATTCAAAGCCTCTTTCATACGTTAAACTTAAGCGGACTTTCTGCCTAAATCTATTGCCCCAAAGAGGATTTCAGCTCTTCCGGACTCAAAATCCGACCTTGTTCTTTCAGTAAAGCGTCCATCAGGGCATTACCCGCTTGGGTTCCTACTCCCGCAGCCGAGGCACGGGATCGACCCTGGTTCATCTCAACAATCACACTTTCTGCTCGAAACACCTTCCAAGCCCAGGCAATGGTGATGGGTTGATTCCAGGCTAGATAACTCACTTCAGGATCAAACGCAGCATTCGTTTTTAGATCACTTAACCACTGATCCGTAAAAATAGGTAGGCGGGAAGGGCCCAGGGCTGGGTCCAGACGAAAAACCCGATCACCCTCGGTGGCATGAAAATCCAGGAGTAGCTTAAGGCTGGATTTTTGCCCTTTGACGTCTTGGTATAAGAAGGTGGCTAAATCTCTTACCTCTGGCTGTCGGTAGCTACTCCAATCCTGGTGTAGATCAACCCCTCCGGCACTGTGTTTCCAATGGCCCAGATCTACTCCATCCGGATTCACCAGTGGAAACACTAGGACTCTATATTCCTTCCGAAAAGCATTGGCCAAAGGATTATTGTCGATCATGGCTTCCACTATTTTTTGGACCGTGTGGTAGCCATTGACTTCGGCGGGATGCTGCCGGGCCAGCATAGCAATGATGGGTTTTTCTTTACTAGGTCCTTCAGAAATTTCTAAGGCAAAAAGATCACGTTCTTGGCTACTCAATCCATAAGTCCGGTAGGCAACGGCCGGGTGTAGTGCCATGATAGAGGCCCAAGAAACAACTTGGTCGGTACTAGCCAAGGGAGCTGCACTCACCCAGGTTTCTCCTTTATTTAAGGTTAACGCAAAACGGATTCTTCCCTCCCCTATTTCTTCGACGGGCTGGTTATATGGTTTCCAGTTGTAACCATCCCAGCTGGTCCAGGGTCGATAGCAATAGGTACCTTCCTCAAATTCTAATTCGAGCGTGTACCGAATCGAGGTATCGCTGGTAATCTTAAACGCGTAATAGGCACAGGAATCAATGGGACTGTTTTCTGGAGCAACGGTCAATCGCAAAAGCCCCTCCTCCCATTCTGCGGACTTTAAACGAGCCCCGGGAAAGCGCGCATCTACTTGTAGCCCGTCCTCCTCCTGAGATACGGTATTAAATCCAGCGGATTCAATTGGTTTGGTAGAAGTATCTACTGTTTCTGGGAAGGCAATCTCGGGTAGCTTCGGGCCGGCACAGGAAAGGATCAATAAAGCAGGGATGAAAAGGCGAAGCGTTCTCGACATAGAAGCAGATTTTTCCCAAAAATAGGCAATTGTTGCAAGTCTGCCTTACCTTAGAAAAGGAAGTAGATAGAAACCTATTTTTTTAAAACTTACCACAAACACTCCCCGTCTAAACAGAACAAATATAGCCCCTAAAAGATGCCGACTCCATCCCTTTTTACCAAAATTTGGAATAACTCTACATAGCTCTGAAACCACTCTTCTTCGCTTGACTTATATACCCATTTTGGGTTTACTTTATAGGACTATAACAAATAAAAAACACCTATTATGGACGTAGAAATTCTTGCGAGAATCCAGTTTGCGTTCACCGTTGCTTTCCATTATATCTATCCACCCCTAAGCATTGGGCTTGGTCTCTTGATGGTGGTTATGGAAGGGCTTTACCTCCGGACCGGTGATCGGGTTTACGAAACCATGGCCCGATTTTGGACCAAGATCTTTGCTTTAACCTTTGGCATTGGGGTGGCCACGGGTATTGTCATGGAATTTGAATTCGGCACCAATTGGGCCACCTACTCCCGCTACGTTGGTGATATCTTCGGGTCGGCCCTGGCCGCCGAAGGTATTTTTGCCTTTGCCCTGGAAAGTGGTTTTCTGGGCGTCCTCTTATTTGGTTGGAACCGAGTGAGCTCGCGGGTTCACTTCATTGCTACCATTGGAGTTTTTCTGGGCTCGATGTTCTCTGCCGTATGGATCGTTGTAGCCAATAGCTGGCAGCAAACACCGGCTGGCTATCACATTGTGGGAGAAGGTATGGAAGCCCGCGCCGAAATCATTGATTTCTGGGCGATGGTTTTTAACCCCAGCAGCGTTGATCGATTGATGCACGTATGGTTGGGTGCCTTTTTAGCCGGTGCCTTTCTGGTACTGAGTGTTCATGCCTATTACTTGCTCCGCAACCGACACGTAGAGATTTCTCAAAAAGCCTTTAAAATTGCGTTAGTTGTGGCAACCATCTTTTCCTTAGGACAATTGGCCACTGGCCATAAATCAGCGGATGGTGTAGCACATAATCAACCCGCAAAATTGGCGGCGATGGAGGGGCATTTTGATTCGCTAGCAACCGCCGATATGTATCTCCTGGGCTGGGTAGACAAAGAAGAACAGACCGTGAAGGGCATTAAGGTTCCAAACGGCCTCAGTTTCTTGGTTCACTTCGACTTTAACGAACCCGTTATCGGCTTAAATGCGTTCCCGGAGGACGAACGACCTACGGCTCTTAACGCCATCTTTCAGTTTTACCACTTGATGGTTGCCATTGGCATGTTTCTAATTGCACTCACCTTGTACGCTAGCTGGTCTTGGTGGCGAGGTACTCTGTTTAAGCAACGCTGGTTACTCTGGATTTTTGTATTTGCGGTCATTCTCCCCCAAATTGCGAATCAGGTTGGTTGGTACGCTGCGGAGATGGGACGGCAGCCCTGGGTGGTCTACGGCCTCCTTAGAACCTCCGATGCCTTGTCTAAAGTCGTGACCGCTAATCAGGTTCTTTTCTCTCTAATTTTATTCTTTGCGGTATACGCTTTATTGCTTTTCCTCTTCTTATATCTGCTGAATAAGAAAATCCAGAAAGGCCCCTCCGATGATGACCTTATGGATAAAAGGCCCCGCCAGCGGGAGGTGGCCGATATTTTTGAACCCACCCCTAAACACTAGACTATGAGTTATTTCTTAGGCATTGATTACCCCACTTGGTGGTTCTTGTTATTGGGTGGGGTTTTTACCGGATACGCCATCTTGGACGGTTTTGACTTAGGGGCCGGAGCTTGGCATCTTTTCTTTCGAAAAGAACACAGCCGACGGGTCGCCCTGAATGCAGTGGGTCCAGTTTGGGATGGGAATGAGGTTTGGTTGGTGATTGGCGGGGGCGCACTATTTGCCGGCTTTCCGCACGTTTATGCCACCTTATTTTCTGCCATGTATATACCCTTCATGCTGTTTTTGGTCTTTCTCATCTTTCGGGCCATTTCGATTGAGTTTCGCAGTAAAGAACCGATGGCTTGGTGGCGAAAAACGTGGGATACCGCTTATAGTATTTCGAGTATTGTCCTAGCCTTATCGCTCGGTCTTGTCCTCGGCAATGTTTTATTGGGAATGCCCATTGAGGCCGATAAAGAGTTTGCCGGGAACTGGTTAGCCTTTCTCAACCCCTACGCATTCTTAGTAGGACTAACCACCTTAGCACTATTTATGATGCACGGGGCCATTTACTTGACGATGAAAACCGAAGGGAGACTGTTTGCTAAAGTGACGGTTTTGCTCCGTAATGCTATTATCTTTTTTGTGTTGAGCTTTGTGGTTACTTCCACGTATACCCTCCTTTATATTCCCCATTTATCGGATCGTTTTGCGGAGAGTCCGGGTCTGTTCACGGTACCGCTCTTGGTCTTTTTGAGCATTGCCAATATTCCGCGTTTAGCCAGAAAAAGAAAGTACCGTTCCGCTTTTTTATTTTCGTCGCTGACGGTTGCTTTATTACTGATTTTGGTAGCGATTGAATTATACCCGGTGATTCTATTATCAACGGCCGATCCTTCGTACAGTTTGACGGTCTACAATAGCGCTGCTTCGGATAAATCACTCGGCATCATGCTTGGCTTTGCGGCAGTTGGAATGCCTTTGGTTGGAGCATATACCCTATTTGTGTACCGTACCTTTGCGGGCGTTGTACAACTGGATGAGATGAGTTACTAATATCTTGAGCAACTTTGCCGGAATTCGACTTGTTTACATCTCGGGTCTGAAGCATTGATGATCCCATTCTTCATAAAAATCTATCCACACCATGGCTCAAAACGAAGCGTTTACTACTTGGACGGGCGACGATGCCTTTGACAGTGTCATTGAAGGCCACACTATCCATATTGACGCACGCATGGAACGCGAAGACTCCGTAGCTCCAAGCCCTAAACGCCTTTTATTGTCTGGCTTAGCTGGCTGCTCGGGAGCCGATGTAGTGTCCCTCCTACGAAAAATGCGTGTTCCCTTTACTGGCTTAGAAATTGATGTGGAAGCAGATCTCACAGAAGAACACCCGAAGGTGTACCACCAGATCCGAATGGTATACAAAGTCTACGGAGAGCATTTAGCCAAAGATAAGGTGGAGAAGGCTGTGCGCTTATCACAAGATCGGTACTGTGGCGTATCGGCTATGTTGGCGAAAGGCGCTAATATCGACTGGCGCATTGAGTTGCTACCGAGCAAAGCGTAACAACTAGCCGATCATTTCGGCCAGCATTCCTTCTTTCATCGCAAATTGGGAGATCCAGATTCGTTCGATTTGAGCGAGTTCTATGATATAGGCCACCAGTTCTAGAGCAACGACAATCATATCCGCCCGATCTTTCGGCATGCCAGGCATTTGTAACCGCTCCGCCTGGGTACTCCCTTGTACTTTTTTCCAGAATGGAAAATAGTGCTCGACGAGCATCTCCGCTCCGTGGCTGGTTAGCGAGCGGGTTGGCAATAAAGCCTCCAACACATCAAAGGTTCCAGAGGCCCCAACTAGGGTTTGGGCAGGAAATGTTTGCAAGGCCGTTTTTAAAGGACCTAAAGTGTTTTCTAAGAATGCTCGTAAGGCTGTTCGTTCAGCTGGCGTAATTGGATCTGCTTGATGAAACGCCCGGAAAAGAACGGCCACTCCAATGGGGAAACTTTGGCTCCAATGCACTTGCTGTCCGTCGGCAATAATAAACTCTACGCTTCCCCCACCGATATCCATAATTAGAATGGATTCTTCTAAGGCCGGAATAGCTTGGCCTACCCCTAGATGGATCAAACGGGCTTCCTCCTTTCCAGGAATTAATAGGACGTCGATCTTCGCTTGTTCTCGAGCGTGCTCAATGAAAGCGACACCATTCTCTGCGGTACGTAGGGCAGCGGTTCCGAAAGCGCGGATTCCCTGTACTGGGTATTGGTCCAGAATGGAGCGAAACTCGATTAAGGCATTTAAGCCTCTTTGGTAGGGTGCCGCTCCAATCCGTTCAATTCCATTTTCCGCTAATTTGATGAAGCGTCGTTCTCTTCTCAACTCTTTGAATCCCTGGGTCGTCGTTTCTACGATCAGCAGATGGAAGGTATTGGTCCCCAGATCGATGACTGCGTATTGCCCCATTACTGTATTTGCTGCTTGATAGCTCCTGCCTGCGACAGGTTATTATTCATATACTTCGCTCCTTCTTCCGTCATATAATTCCCGTATTTCGGCTTTCCATCTTCTAAAAAGACGTAATAGGTACAACCGCCATTTGAAAAGTAAAAGTCGGCTTCTAGGTAATTTTCTCCCTGCACCTGGAAAAAAATCCGGCCAATGGGTTTACAATCAGGCCGTAAAGAAGCGGGATTTTCTGCGATATGACTGAGGGCGTATTGAATAGAATTTTTTACATCTAAACTCATCGAGATAGGCAGCTCGTAGAATACATAGTCCACGTAGTCACAGTTATTCCAAAGATATTCGAGCTTTTCGATGGGGACACTCGGCAAAAATTCGCCCGCAGGCACCATTTTGGGCTCTTCGGCAGCAGCGGGTTCTGAAGGAGTCGTTTCTGTGTTTTCGGCGTTTTCGTTCTGACACCCTAGCGCCAGCAAAACGAGTAACGTGCTAATGAGCAAAGTAAAAGGTCGCATCATGATCAGGTATTCCGATTAGAATAAGTAGACGGTC